>JBHLNR010000119.1:0-12207 GCA_048941385.1 Promethearchaeota archaeon | reverse complement strand
CATTAAATTATCAATAATTTCTTGGGTTGTATCATTTACCAATAAACTATCATGCATTGGACTATCATATTTACGTCTTTTAGAATTATTAAACCAATCCCCACATACACTTCTTAATGCTGAAGAAAATACAATTTCTTCATTCCCAAGTAGGCCATAAATAGATTTATTTGCAGAAATTCTTGTTTCTCTATCTGGATGAGTAAGTAAAGCATTTGCTTCTCCATAGGATAATTCTTTTTCTTCACCTTTAACATTTACTTTGATCTTTCTTGTGTTCAGCCATTTTGATTGCAAATTACTCCAAGATCTAACACCATATTGATCTTTTTCTAGGATTATTTGTTCTTCTATTTCAGATAAATAATGTGGGTATGCTCTGAGAATTTTTTCTAAATTATGTTTATAATTGGAGAATTCTGGATTATTAACTATTTCTTTGTTATCATTTACAAATTTTGCAATATCCAATTCTAAAAAAGCTAAATCCTTTGATAAATTAGTAGTAAAATCTTCTATTCGATTCTTCAAAGCTTCGCTTTCTGGAATAGTCATATTTGCACTGTATAATCGATTCTTATAGAGGTCTAACTCTCCAACATTGGCATTAAAACCTTCATGCTTTTTAAATAATTCTAAAAGTTTTTTAGGTGTAAATTCTTTTGAGTTTATTTTCCCCTTATAATCATTAATAAATTCTTGGGCATCTTTTGTAAGTTTATCCATACTTTCATTTATTTTAGGGTCATCATGACCAGAGAAAATCTCTCTTAAATCCCATGCTATTTCTTTTTCAGTCATAATAATCGTTTAAAAATAGAAAAAATAAAAACCTTTACCCATATTATAAAATTTGTCATACTTAGGTTGAATAAATGTTTTAAGGTCATTAAGAAAGAATTTTATTCATATTCTATGGTTCCTGGCGGTTTATTTGTGATATCATAAACTACTCGATTTATTCCCTTAACTTCGTTAATAATTCTTGAACCAATTCTCTCTAACAGATCCCATTCTAATTTAGCGAAGTTCGCTGTCATAACATCAATTGATTCCACAGCCCTGATTGCACAAATGTATTCATAAGTGCGATAATCTCCCATTACTCCTACAGTTTTTAATGGTAAGAAAACACAAAAAATTTGCCATAAACTGTTATATATTCCTGCTTTCTTAATCTCATCAATTAGAATCTCATCTGCTTCTCTTAAAATGTCTAGTTTCTCTTTATTGATAGCACCTACAATTCTTACTGCTAATCCCGGGCCTGGGAATGGATGTCTTAAGATTATTTCATTTGGAATACCAAGTTTTAAGCCAATCCTTCTTACTTCATCTTTATAAAGGTCTTTTAGAGGTTCAATAACTTCTAACTTCATATTATCAGGTAAGGTTACATTATGATGTGATTTAATTCTTGCTGATGCCTTACTTGTAGCACTGGTTTCGACTCGATCAGGATAAATTGTGCCTTGAGCAAGGAATTTTATATTTGGATGTATTTTTTCAAGTTCAATCATTTTACTTTCGAATACATCAATAAAGGTATGACCAATTATCCTGCGCTTCTCTTCTGGATCCTCAACATTTTCAAGCTTTTTAAGAAACAAATCTTCAGCGTCTATATAGTGAAAATTCTTGAACTGTAATTGATTCTTAAATGTATTCTGTACTTCTATCTCTTCATTCTTTCTCAATAATCCATTATTCACAAAAACACTATGAAGACGATCACCAATAGCTTTATGAAGTAAAACGGCGACTACTGAAGAATCCACACCTCCACTTAATCCTAAAATTACTTTGTTATTTGGTCCTACCTCTTCTTTAACTTCTTCGATTATTTTATCCAATAATCCTTCAACCTTCCATTCTTTCTTGCATGAAGCTATTTTAAAAACAAAATTTTCTAAAATTTTATTTCCGTTAGGAGTATTTACCACTTCAGGATGAAACTGAACACCATATAATGATTCATGTTCATTTGCATAAGCCGCAATGGGACAAGTTTCTGTTTTAGCTAATACTTCAAATCCTTCTGGTAAGGTGATCACTTGATCCCCGTGAGACATCCAAACAATTTCTTCATTATCCAAAGAGTCAAAAATATCATCCTTTTTAAGAATAAAAAGTATAGTTCTACCATATTCCTTTTTTTCCTTGAGTTTTACTTTTCCTCCAAAAGCATCTATAATCAAGTGATGACCGTAGCAAATTCCCAATACAGGGATTTTCATCTTATTTATAAATTGAAAGAATTTTCTACCTAACTTAGGGTCATCTTTTTCATATATGCTTCCAGGCCCCCCTGATAATATAATACCTTTAGGATTCTTCTTTCTAAGCCTATCTATATCCACATCATAGGGCAAAATCTCAGAATATACTCCTAAATCCCTAATCCGCCTAGTTATAAGGTGTGCATATTGTCCTCCAAAATCTAAAACAATAACACTATCCATAATGATAAAATCCTTTCTTCTTTAATAATTAATAAGCTTACTACTCAAATTAATTTTTCTAAATAATCATAGATTTTTTCTTGTCTGAACCCATTAAAGATGTAGAAGACCGGATACTATTACGTAGGGGAAAGATTTCCCATAACGCGTGTAATTTAAGATATATTTATTTTAGACTGAAATATTCTTTAAATATACAAAATGTATTGTTTATATAATTTAACTATTAAGGTGTAAAAGTGCCCTATAAAATTTTAAAAAAGGAATATCTTGGACCTAGTGATACATTATTCGAGATGAAAATTCAAGCTCCCCTTATTGCTAATAAAGCTAGAGCAGGTAATTTCGTTTTGATAAGAATTAACGAAAAAGGAGAGAGAATCCCCCTTACTATTGCTGATTATGATATTCAAACTGGTACAATTACACTAGTAGTTCAAATAGTTGGTAAATCAACATTACTTCTCTCTCACCAGAAAAAGGGAGATGAGATTCTTGATGTTGTTGGCCCATTGGGTAATGAAATTCATATCCAAAAGTATGAAGATCCAGTTGTAATTGTGGGTGGAGGTATAGGAATCGCACCATGTTATCCACAAGCTAGAGAACTCAAAGAAGCAGGTAATAGTATTATTTCAATATTAGGTGCTCGTACAAAAGATCTAATATTTTGGCGAGATAAAATGGCTGCTGTAAGCGATAAATTAATTATCACTACTAATGATGGATCTGAAGGTATTAAGGGATTTGTCACAGAACCACTTCGAGAACTGATTCAAAAAGAAACAATAAGTTTGGTTATAGCGATTGGACCTTTAATTATGATGAAAAATGTTGCTTTTCTCACTAGTGGTATTGAAGAGCTACCAAGGATTAAAACATCAGTATCCTTAAACACAATTATGATAGACGGCACTGGGATGTGTGGTGGATGCCGATTTCCTTCAAAAGATGGACAAATACGCTTTGCATGTGTAGAAGGTCCAGATGTTGATGCTCATTTAGTGGATTTTGATGTTCTTCTAAACCGAGAGAAAAGATTTGCTGAGTATGAGACTAAATCTCTAGAATTATATAAAAAAAAATGCAAACATTTAGCAGAAAGGCAAATTTGAATACATAATTACAGAAATCTATAGTACAATGAATAAAATTCCACCAAGGCAAAAGATGAGAGAACAGGAAGTTTCATCTAGAGTTAAAAATTTTGAAGAAGTGGCACTTGGTTTTACAACGGAAATGGCCCTTAAAGAATCTGAGAGATGTTTACAGTGTGCTGATCCTAAATGTATTGAAGGGTGTCCGGTGAATATTGATATTCCTGAATTTATTGATTTAATAAAAAAAAATGATTTCTCGGGAGCGATTCGGAGTATTAAAGAATATAATATATTACCTGCAATTTGTGGAAGAGTATGTCCTCAAGAAATACAATGTGAAAAATCATGTATTCTTAGTAAAAAATCTGAACCTATAGCGATTGGTGCACTTGAAAGATTTGTTGCAGATTGGGAAAGAAAGAATGGATTGAAAGAATGTCCTGATTGTGAAGCCCCAAATTCAATGAAAATCGCTATTATAGGTTCAGGTCCAGCGGGACTTACATGTGCGGCTGATCTTGCAAGATTGGGTTATGATATTACCATCTTTGAAGCACTTCATACAGGTGGTGGAGTTTTAAGTTATGGAATCCCTGAATTTAGACTCCCAAAAGAAATTGTCAAAGAAGAGATTGAAACATTGAAAATGCTGGGAGTAAAATTCGAATATAATAAAATTATTGGAAAAACTTTAACAATTAACGATTTAAAGGAAATGGGATTTAAGGCTTGTTTCATTGGTGTCGGTGCGGGATTACCATCAATGAGAATGATTCCCGGAATAAATTTAAATGGAGTACTTACTGCCAATGAATTCCTTACTAGAATCAATTTAATGAAGGCGTATAAATTTCCGGAGTATGATACCCCTATTAAAATAGGGAAGGTTATTGTTGTAGTTGGTGGTGGAAATACAGCTTTAGATTCAGCAAGGGTAGCTTTAAGATTAGGGGCAGATAAAGTTATTATTGTATACAGACGAAGTGAAACAGAAATGCCCGCAAGACAAGAAGAATACCATCATGCAATTGAGGAAGGTATACAATTTGAATTTTTAAGTAATCCCGTAAGAATATTAGGAGATGGAGAGGGTAATGTTGAAAAAATTGAGGTAATTCGTATGGAGCTTGGAGATCCTGATGATTCTGGAAGGAGAAGACCAATTCCCATCGAGAAGTCAGAGTATTTAATCAATTGTGATACAGTTATTCTAGCAATAGGTACCAATGCAAATAGAATTTTACCACACTCTATTCCAGAATTAATGACAGATAAATGGGGATATATTGTTGCTGATGATAATGGTAAAACCAATCTTAAAGGGATTTATGCTGGTGGTGATATCGTGTTAGGTTCTGCTACAGTTATTAGTGCGATGGGTGCTGGTAGAAAAGCTGCTGGTGCTATAAATGAATTCTTAAAATCAAAATTTCGATAAATTACTTAGTTTCCCCAAACATTCCCACAGCAGACGCAACAACCTTTTATTGCTAGGGCTATATTATTAAATTAATACTCAAATTACATAAAAAAAATTCAAGTTCATTCAGAATATCTCTTTTTCTTCCCGAAAAAATTGAAAAAAATTCATTCTGAGCATATTAGAACTAAAAATAAAATTGATTGAAATGAGTGAGAATTTGGATCCTTTTACTATTGCTCAACAACAACTTTATGATGCATGTAAGTTAGTAGGCTATGATCGTGAGTTATATAATGCACTTTCAGAACCGGAACGCTTCATTCAAATTAAAATAACAATGAAAATGGATAATGGGTCTCTCCAAACATTCCGAGGTTTTAGAAGTCAATATAATTCTGCAAGAGGTCCTATGAAAGGAGGAATTAGATGGCATCCTGATGAATCAGCATCTCTTGTAAAAGCTTTATCCGCATGGATGACTTGGAAGACTGCCTGTGTTGATATTCCTTTAGGTGGTGCTAAGGGAGGAATTATTTGTAATCCTAAAGATATGAGTAACAGAGAAATTGAAATTTTAGCAAGAAGTTATATCAGAAATCTTGCAGATTTCATCGGTCCTAATATTGATGTACCAGCTCCAGATGTCTATACAAATCCACAAATTATGGCTTATATGCAAGACGAATATGAAAAAATTGTACGTCATCATGCACCTTCAGTAATTACTGGAAAACCTCTACCATTAGGGGGTAGTGCAGGGAGATCAATCGCAACTGCTAAAGGAGGCATATTTACTATTAGAGAAGCAGCAAAAGACCTTAATTTAAACTTAAATGGTGCAAAAGTAGCAGTCCAAGGTTACGGGAACGCGGGCTCTTGGGCAGCCAAAATTTTACATGATGATTTTGGATGTAAAATTATAGCCGTATCTGATTCTAAAGGGGGTATCTATAATAAAGATGGAATCGACCCTTATGCAGCAGGTTTACATAAAGAAAAAACAATGTCCGTTATTGGTACTAAAGGCACAAAAGAAATTTCCAATGAAGAATTACTCGAATTAGAATGTGATGTACTAGTACCAGCAGCATTAGAAAATGTTATAACAAGTAATAATGCAGATAATATAAACACTAAAATTATTGCAGAATTGGCGAATGGACCTACTACTCCCGATGCAGATGTTACTCTTTTTGAAAAAGGTGTGCTTGTTATACCTGATTTCTTATGTAATGCAGGAGGTGTAACCGTTTCATATTTTGAAATGGTCCAAGGATATTACCGCTATTTTTGGACTGAAAGTGAAGTATTTGAAGCATTAGATAGAGTAATGACAAGAGCTTATCGTTCAACCGTTGATCAATCAGATAGATTTAATACCCATAACCGAATGGGTGCATATATTATCTCTCTTGAGCGGGTAATATCCGCAATGAGACTTCGAGGATGGATTTAATTCGAGATTACTCTTCTTTTTCATTCTTTTTATCCATATATTGGAACTATAATTAATAATGAAAACATTGTAATTCCAATATGAATAAACGCAAATAACGCACCCATTTTTAATAGACGTTTGTAATCTAGATTTTCAACACCAGAATCTCTAGCTATCTTTAATGTCATCATATCAGCTGCAGCTCCTTGAGGAATAAAATTCCCCCCAAGATTTATACCTATTATAAATGCAAACAAAATTGGAATAGGGGAAAATCCATGTATAAGAGGATCGATTAAGGTTTCTACAATAGGTATGAAAATTAATGCCGTTGGGGTGTTTGCAACGACACCTGATATAAAACTGATAATAATAAGGAGAAGAAATGATATCAAGAACGGATTTAACATTTCAAAAGCAATTCCTTCAAAAATCTCAGCGAATCCTGCTTCAATTAAACATCCCACCACAACATATAAAGAAATGAAAAAGAAAATAATTTCCCATTCAATATCCTTTAACAATTCACTCATAGATTTTTTTGTGTAATTTCTATTTACCAGAACTAAAACTAGTGCTGAAATGACAGCCGTTAAATATAATATCGGAAGGATTCCGAATAATATTATAGTTATTAAGATTGCGACACTGTTAAAGTAGAACATTTTTTTATTTTTTACCATTACATCAGTATCAATTAAATCCATAACAAATTTTTTCTGCATTTCTTCTATTTTAGGTTCCTTCCTTAACCAATAGCGATCTAGCAAGAAAATAGTGGTAAATACTAATAAAAACGAAAATACCCAATAATATTGAATAAAATATAAAGTATCAAGATTAAATGCTGTACTTATAATAATATTTTCTCCACTTGAAAAGGGTGTAATAATTGAACCAATATTAATACAGATTGTCATCCCTAGTAGATAAGTCCCTGATCTTATTCTTAAAAAATGACAGAGCCTAACTACTATCGGTGCTAATATTAATACAACAACCACATCACTTATTATCGCTGCTAGGAAAATTGTTATTAGACAAAGTAACCAAAAAAAAATACGTTGGTCTCCTCTAGATAGCTTAAATAATTTAACAGCAACAAATTCCAAAATATTCGAATCTTGAGCGATTTTAGTTATAAGACTCATGCTCAAAATAATCATTATCGCAGGCCATTCAATAAATGAAATAAAGTCATCAATGTCTGTCCCTATTCTCAAAAAAGTTATGGTGGCTGCTATAAAACAGCACAAAAGAGAAATTGCTACAAAATCTAAATTAGATTTAGAATAACTTAGGATGATTAGAAAAAAAAAGATAAAAATGATTATAAGAAGTACGGGATCCATTGTTAAATGAAATTCTTTTCTACATATCCATTAATACATTAAATAAATTGCTTTTAATAAATCTATTTGAAATAAATTCTATTAAACTTGAGCCGAAAAAGTGAAAAATTCTAAAGATTTGTTTGATTACTTCTTTCTCTTTATTAAATTAGACGAATAAAATTTCAAAATTGAAGATAAATCACTTCATTAGAAATAGCTTCATTAAAAATATGAATAAGTTTAAATCATTTAGTAGAGAGAAATTCGAAATAAGATAATCAAAAATATTTTCATCAATAAATAATTTCAAAGATGTGAAATAACCTTCCTCTTCTTTAAGTATTTCCACCATCCTTTGAATTAGGTTTATAATTTGCTTTTCTGCAACTAGCATATCACAATTCATAGGATTGATATTAATTATATTAATTCCTGTTTTTTTTTGAAAAATTATTTTGCTCAATTCGGGATTTTTTTTTACAATCTCAAGTTCTGTATAGTTTTTGAACATATTTTCAATTTTTTTATAGATCTTTTGTTTCTTTTTTTTAGAATAATGTCCTTCAATAACGTTGATTATTAAATTTAAAATTTGCTGGAATATTCCTAGCATATCGAAAAATTCTGCAACTGTTGTTATACGTTCAGCTTGTTTCCATTGTGAATAATATTCATCTATAACGTTTTCAAACGGCTTATAGAGTTCTACATTACCGGCCCATTTACTCCCCCATTGATTTTTTTCATTGGCGTATTGTTGTATAAATGTGTGTCGTATTACGTCTAATCTCGATCGCAATGTCTCACCACTTACTTCTTTAGAATCTGCTGCAATAAATAGAAGATTAGTCTCTTTGTCTAGTATATAGACCCATCTTAATCCTCCCATCTCAATGGAATCTATTCCTTGCTTAAATTCTACGATTGTAAACTGGTTTAAGGCCGTAAGAAGTCCAGAGACAAGATCTTCATTTACGGGAAAATCCATATATGGTTTGTATACAAGAGTAATTCCTGAATCAGATTCCATGACCCAAATATTAATCCTAAAAACACCTTACCTAATTTTAATACCTAATTAAGATATTGATTTAAGCCTTATAAATTCACTAATATGAAAAAGACTATAATAGATCTTCTAATGAATTATTTCTTAACCATCGTTCTAACTTTCTTAACATTTCTGTGATTTTATTTCTTAACGTAAGTTCTGCAACATTCCCAATTAAACTCAGAAATTCACTACTTAATTTAAAACTTTTTATAAAAACACCTAATTTTGTTTTATTAGGTGATAACGCTCTAATCCTTATCCTTCCTTCTAACTCTCTAACATCTTTATTATTCCGAACATTGAGTTCGATTAATCGTCCCTTTCCCTCTTCCTGCTCTCCTTCATCTTGTAAAACCAGCTCTCCTTCCATTTCAACCGCAATTTTTACAATTTCATCGGTTATTTTACTATATAATACATTAGGAGCAATGAATTTTGCTTCCATTCGTTTAGAAGGATTTACAGTCTCCCAAAATTTTGCCGTGTAAAGCGCTTTTACGAGCAAATCTTTATTACAATTATCTATTTCTACTACTTTTGAGATAATATTTCCAGTCAAATTAATTTCCCATTCAAATTATTTACTTAAATAACTAGTAATGATGTTTGCTTCTTAAACTCAGTCTTCCTCAATTATATCACATTTAAAAAAATCATAATTTGATTTTCTTTATCATAGCTTAAGAAACGGAAAAATTTTTCATGCTGATCGAAATAATCTACTTTCTTTTAACTTGTTTTCTTCTTTACAATGGGGACAAATCCAAGTTTCCTCATTTTTTTTTGTAGAATTGATACAATCATGACATATAGCAATATCACATATACAATAGTAGCTATTCTCTATCGAACTTTCACAGTTTTTACCACAAATATAACATTCAGGAGGATTATGGTCAGACATTTTTCAATTTTAACAATGTTATTAAATTTTACCTATATTATACTTTTAATTTTAAGTAATATATTACTTTAATCATTGATTATTAGTTTATAGAGAATTATGGATAAAATACAATCGACAATTAGATTATTGGCATTATTTAGCATTTTTTTTATTTATAAAGCCATTATGGGAGTAATTGAAGGTCAATCAAGTGAAATTATTCTTTGGTCTTTAATTACAATGATTTATATGATATCTCTTGTTATAGCGTATTTTATCTCAAAGAGATGGGAGAAGGAATAGAAACTATAATATTCATTTCTTCTTCTTTAGAAATTCAGGAATCATTCCATCAATACCGAGACTCTTTAAAATAGTATCTCTGATATTCATTTGAATTGTTAATTCTGACATTTGTTTCATTGTATCTTCCAAGGCTTTTGAAAACGTTACACTCGCTTCTTTAATAGTTTGAGAAGTTAACTCTAATGATTCTCTAATAGCTAAATTTGTATCATGTAATTCTTCTGTTAATTTTTCCATGCTTTTACGCATTTCAGATAGTTCCTCTTTAAGTTCTTTTATTCCCGCCATAATTTTCCATTAATTTCGTTCTTAAGCTAAATAAATATTTGCTATTTATTAAAATTGGTACGATATTATATAAAATAAAATTTTTCTAAAAAGATGATAAAAATAAAAAAAGGGATTTGAATTATAAGATATTTAAACCAAAGATGCTTACACCCCAGATCCAAAGAGCAAATCCTTGAACTAAACAAAAAATCATTATTACAAAAGCAATTGGAGGCCATGATAGGAATTTTGATATTGTTTTAAGAACACCAACATAAAATTTCACCGTAAGAGCAACTATTATAGTTACTATGATAAAGATTATGACCAACAACCACTTTGGATTAATTACATCCGCAATTAATTCAACTGCTGAATCGGGTACGAGTACAGCGATTATTATAACAGTACCTGTCCCAGCTAATAGGCCAATAATACTTGATAATGGGAGATCACTAATTGGTTTCATAAACATCACGATCCCTATCACTATCAAGAAAATGCATGTGAAGTGATTAGCACCCTCTCCAGGATTTACTTCTTCATATTCAAAACTTGGAGGTATATCCCGTATTAAACCAATAGCACCAGACCACACAACAAATATCCCAAGAACTAACCCTAGATAAGATAAACCTCTTAGAAACTTAGTTATATCAAATTCTAATTCTACTTTTCTTTTTATAAACGATCCTCTTCGCTTTCTTTCAAAACCTAGCCAGGTGATTGCCATTAAACCACTTAAAACCATCATTATTGCGGCAGATTCAGCAACCCAACTGAAAAAACCTCGAATCGCATCCCAATAATCAAATAGCATATATATCACTTTTTTATAATTCTAATTTTAAATATATGTTAGATTTTGCTTTTAAAAATTTATTCCAAAAAGCTCTTTTCAGAAGAGAGTTTACACTTATTCTTATTTACCATAAAAATAATATATATATTTCTTTATCTATTCTATAACTAAAAAAAATACAAATAACTGAAATAAATGTCTGAGTGGAAAGATAGGATTCATCCATTGTCCTGTAGTAGTACATATAATTCTGGTTGAGTCACGATCGATCAAATTATAAAGAAAATAAAGAATTTAAGACTAAAAAGAGAATTAAAGAAAAAAGAAAAACTAAAGAAAAAAAATCTCAAGGAATAGCTTATTAAATGCTAGAAGTTATTCTTAGAAATTCCGCAAAGAATTGGAGATTCAAATTCCTTCTTGTTTTATTTTTAGATAAAAAAAAAATATCTCATTATTATAAAAAATTAATTTCTTCCTTTAGGATTTTATCTTTTATAATAACTACCCTTTAATCTTTTAATTGTTTCGGATTAATCAAATATCTTAAAGGTTTATTAAAATGGTAGAAGAAGAAGATTATCTCGATTTAGAATTTGATGATGAATGTTATGCTACCACTTGATCAATGGTTGACATGTGGTATCAAAGAGCTCGTAAATTACAAAAATTAAAAGAGGAACTAACAAAAAAATAAAATATAATATATCTCAAGAAACTAAATTATAAAATGATAGAATTTAGTTTTGGGTTCCGCAAGAACTAGAGATTAAAATGACTTTCATCATATTCATATTTTATTATTTTTTGACCCTTCTCCTATTTTCCTGTATATAAATCCTTTATTTTCGATTGTTTTTTTATCAAATATGTTACGACCATCGACAATAATGGGTTTTTCCTTCATTGTTTTTTTGAGGTCATCAAAGTCTATTGAATAATATTGTTTATGATTTGTAACAAAGAGTAAAACATCAGAATTATTTACTGCTACCTCTAAATCTGAAGTTAATTCAGTTTCTTTATAATTTTTCTCTCTAACCCAAGGATCATGAGCAATGTATTCAATATTATGAGAATGGTACCTTTTTTTTAAGAAATTTACAATTCTTTTTGTGGGTGTGTTTCTTGT
>JBHLNR010000118.1:0-12318 GCA_048941385.1 Promethearchaeota archaeon | reverse complement strand
GATTGCTCAGTCGTAATCTCAAGATCTAGCGAAGAAATAGATGCCGATTTCACTATAGCTCTTTTAGGAAATAATGAACCAATTTTATATAAGAACTTTAGTTTTTCTGATTCCAATAATAATTTTGTCTACTTTAATAAAGAATTAGTGTCTCTTTCTCTTTCAAAATATTGGCAGCTTGTTATAAATTCATCTATAGATATTCCTGATTATAGTTGGTTTAAGTATGATCTAATTTTACATTTGCAAAACGGAGAAACTCTGATTATATCGTCAGATAAGATGTACGGTGGTTCCGATGGGTATTGGGAAGTAGTTCTTAATCCTTATTTCTATGATACCTCTAATTACAATTTTAAATATCCAGTTACTTTTCACACTCATGTGTGGGATCCTTCCGTTGACGATATAGATCTATCTCTTTCTTATGACGCAAATTTCTTATTAAATTTAACCAGTTCCACTAGCTTACCAGGAGGATATTCCTCTACGAATTATTATAATTTTAATGACGCTGATTATAGAATTGAAATCTTTGAACAAGCTGGAGCTAATTATGCTAACATTTCTATAAATCAATTAGTAGCTACAGAAGTATATGAAGAAAATATTTTTCCCGTTGCCTTAAATCTGAATTTTACTATAAATCCTCTTCTCAATCTTACTAAAATTTTTGATATAATAGAGATCGATTTCCCACTTTCAAATATTGCTCTAAAAGATTGTTTAGAAGCACAACACCAGTTGACTGCCATTGTAATGGATGATGATGGAGGGAGTGATGCAATAGCAATTAATATTGACACACTGAGTGCTATTGACATCGACAATTTATGTCCTAAATTAATCCCAAATATACCAAGTATATCTTCCGAGAATAAAAATATAACTGTGTATGCACAGGTTTGGGATTATGACGAGAATCTTGCCCTAATGGATGCGTTTTTATTATCTCCAATTGATTATTCTAACACATCAATCATAAATGAATTAGTAGTCCAATATATAAATACATCAAGTAAAATCCCTCTTGATACTCATAGGTTTATAGAAACGAGTAATGGAACCTTTTATATTGTAGATTCTACAAATCCTCGTGTTTTGTTAAAATCAATTAATGAAGGTAATACATGGAACTCTGTTCTCACATTGTCTGTAGGATACGAAATTACAGCTATGTGGTATGATAGAAATATGGAGTTCATTTATCTTGCCTGTTCAAATGAGGTGAAAATTCAGGTTGTAAAACACAGACTCTCTGATGATTATTCAACCTATAGTAGTGAAAAATATGGAGGAAATTCTGAAGCCTTGGATCTTGCCCTAATTGATACTATGTTATATGTGGGTTATGGAAATAGTAGTAATGGAGATGCATATATGGTTTTTAGCGCACTAGATACTAATATTATGTCATGGATTGGAACTTATTCGCAATTTATGGGGTCCTTTAATGATAGAGAGTATAAGATAAGTTCTTTTGTTACCAATAATACTCAAATTTACTTCCTTTGGCAATGGGTAAATGAAAATGTTGAACTTTGGTTTTATAATGTTTCAGATCATACTTTTACAGATTTAAGTTCAGATTCAACGATTGAGGCATTATTAAGTAATACCGATATATTAGATCAACCATATAGAGGATTAGCTCATGATGGCACCGATATTATTAGCGTTCTACTGAAAAATATAGAATACACAGAAAAAGGACACTATCCCGCCACCATGAGTTTTAAAAACGATGAGGTACCCAATGAACCTGATTGTTTCGAAAGCATTGGGACTGGAGGAGGTACTGTGAATGTTATCTCTGAGCTGGATGGTCATAAAAAGGTTTTAAAACTTCACGATACTAGTCTTGGTTTGGCAAATACTCATGTTATTAAAGAACTTTCTTCAACTCCTAATAACGGATCAGTAGAGTATTGGATGTGGTTTGATGATACTTGGAAAATATGTGTTTTTCGGTTAGATAATGGTAATGATGCTAGTGCGTTAGTTCGAATGAGAACCTTCTTTAATATATTACAGTATTATAATGGAACTAGTTGGAAAAATATACGATGGATACAGAATAATACGTGGTATCACTTAAGAGTAGATTTTGAGTGTAGTAATGATGGGTATCAAGGATTATCACAATATACCTGGTGTTTGTATGTAAATGGAATAAAATATGGTCCGTTTCCATTTGAAACCATACAACCTCAGGCAAGTCAAATCGCATGGTATACAAGTGCTCTTTTATTGGTGGGATTTTACTCTTATTGTATTGATGCAATCGGATTTTCCTGGGATCAAGATTACTCTATTGGAGATAACATAAATCCAACCGATCCTGGTCATTTTCCCGCAACCTATAGCTTTAGGTATGATGATCCTCCCAACGAACCAGACTGTTTTGAAGAGGTTGGAACAGTAGGTGGAACTGTAAACGTTAGAAGTATGATTGATGGTCACAAAGATGTAGTAGAGCTGTGGGATAACCATACTGGTCTTCGTAATGCCCATGTTATCAAAGAACTTGACACATTTCCAGATCATGGAACAATAGAATACTGGATGCGATCTGATAATGCATATAAGATTTGCGGCTTCAGGCTAGATAATGGTGCTATCGCCAATCAAATGGTTAGAATGAGAACTCTCTTTAATGTATTACAATATTATAACGGAACTGATTGGAATAATGTTGCTTTCCTCCAGAATAATACATGGTATCACATAAGAGTTGATTTTGAGTGCACTTCAGGAAATTACAGGGGATTATCACAATATACTTGGCGGCTTTTCATAAATAGTATCAATTATGGAGTTCATCCTTTTGTTAATGACCAACCTCAGGCAAGTCGAATTGAATGGTATACAGATTATAGCATTTTAGGTTTTGCATATTATTATTATTATATTGACGCAATAGGGTTTTCCTGGGATTCAGAATATAAGGTTGGGGATAATTTAAATCCAATTGAACCAGGTCATTATCCTGCAACATTTAGTTTTGAAGATGATTTTCTCCCAAATGAACCTGATTCTTTTGATGAAATTGGAACTGTGGGTGGTACAGTAAACGTAATTAACGTCATTGATGGACATAAAAAGGTCTTAGAACTTTATGATAACCATACTGGTCTTCAAAATGCCCATGTTATTAAACACCTAGCTACAGCGCCCTCAAACGGAACGATAGAATATTGGATGAGATCTGATAATGTATTCAAAATAAATGGTTTTCGTTTAGATGCTGGGACTTCGGGAAATTGTTTAGTAAGAATAAGGACTTTATTCAACGTATTACAATATGAAGACGGGGAGGGTTGGCATAATATACGATTTATGGAAAATAACAGATGGTATCATTTCAGGATTGAATTTGAATGTACAGATGGGGAATATAAAGAATTATCGCAATATTCTTGGCGTTTGTTTGTTGATGGCATAAAATATGGTGATTATGATTTTACTAAGAATATGACTCAAGCAAATCGAACTGCGTGGTATACAGATAATAGCATTTTAGGTTTTGCATATTATTCCTATTATATTGACGCTATAGGTTTTTCATGGGATTCAGAATACACAATTGGGGATAATATATTAATGGAGAGTAAATATTATTATTGTACTTATAGAATAAGTTCAAACGTATTCATAATGTCTCGTCAAAATGAACAATTTGCATTAATGTTGAATCGTAATACCGCTCCCGGAAATTATGAGAAAGCATTTACTTTAGAAGATCATATTTATCAAATAGGCGCAGATGGGATGGTAACATTAAGCTGTACACCCAATTTTATCTATAGTAAGATTAGAGCAATATCAGATAATTATATTATTACTAATGATGGGAATGTCTATAAATTGCTTTCCCCCTATTTTACTGGAAATAGTTCTTTAAAATTTTACGATGGTTTGGGAGCGGGTTTAATCAAGGAAGACTTATTTATCAATCTGGAATTTTCAACAAGACATTCTACTGTTTTTGAGGGGATTGTGAACTTTGAAGGCGAGGAGTTTTATTTAATTATTATGGAAGCAGATGATGGAGTTAAAGTGACTAAATCAGGCAGACTTATTTCTTTTGATGTAGCCAAACCATTTGCAATAATCAGTGATTTTCCAAATAACACTGTTGAAAGTGAGGAAATTCAACTATTGGCTGATATTTCCGTTTTTGGCCAAGAAGATCCTGATCCTCAAGATTATAGTATAAAATGGATCTTTGGTGATGGTAGTTATTCATATGTTCAAAATCCTAGGCACGCGTGGAGCATGGCAGGTAACTATTCTGTTATGCTTTTATTAGTTGACTGTTATGGAAATCGGTTTATGACAAATAGAACAATAGAAATTAAAGAACAAGCACCAGAAATTAATGGCCCCTTTTATTTCCAAGGAGCTGAGGGTCAGGGAGTTGTTTTAGATATTGATATTCATGATAGTATTCTTGATGAACAATATTTAACCTATTCATGGTATGATGCTATTAGTACTGAGATTTTACATTTTAAAAACAATAGTAAGCCCATTTTAGTATTGAATGATGGCGAATATAACTATACACTAAAAGTTGAGGATAAAGGGGGAAATATTGCAACAGCAAACATTACTGTTTATGTTGAAGATATTCCTCCAATAGTATTAGTGACAAATTATGGTTACTATGGTACTTTGGGCGGTATGATGAAACTTAATGCATATGTATTAGATAATGCTGATGATATTGATAATATGGAATTTGAATGGACTCTCAATCATGGTACTAATAGTTCTGTCTATTATTCTCTAAATACAGGAATCTGTAATACAATTACTTTTAATAATTTTATGAAGCCTACTGTTTGTGTAGGACAGATAAAAGTTAATGATTCATTATCCGGAAAAGCAGGTGTTGCTAGTTTTACTATCACAAATCTCATTGATTCTAATAGAAATAATATCCCTGATGACTATGAATGGATGGTGGAAGAATGTGGCTGGGTATTTAATATTTCTATTACATATCAAGATGACGATCTAGATAATTTAATAAACTTTTATGAAACGAATATATCCTATACCAATCCAAACAATCCAGATACTGATAATGATGGCCTTTATGATGGGTATGATATTTATGGCTTCGGAGAAAGGCCTTTTAAAACTGACCCAAATAACCCAGATACAGATGGAGATTTATTAGATGATTCAACAGAAGTTTTTGGATGGAGTATTAGTTCTGAACTTTTAGGAGATATTATAGTAACTTCCGATCCACTTATTAATGATACTGATGGGGAAGGCCTTTTAGATCACGATGAATTTGAGAAGGGCACAAACCCCCGGAATCCTGATACCGATAATGAGGGATTAAACGATTATTTGGATCCATATCCTCTTACAAGAGACAAGGATGAAGATGGCTTGTCTGATTTTATTGAATTTTTAATTGGGACTGAGTTAAATGTTGCAGATACAGATGGAGATGGCTTAGCAGATGGTCAGGAGGTATTTGGTTGGAGATTCAGGACAAATCCACTAAGTAGAGATTCTGATAACGATTTTCTTATAGATTCCGAGGAAGTAAATTCGTACCAAGCTAAATTAGAGGAGAGAACTGATCTAAGCACTCCAGTGTATTTATGGTTTAATAGATTTATGAGAAAAGCATTGAGTGCCCAAATTGCAATCTGTGTTGTGTTTGGAGAAGTAAGCTCTGAAGGGGAAGGTTATGGTATTGAAGATGTTCCTCATGTTGAAGTCACAGTTACCAAATTAAGTGCTAATCTTGAATTATATAGAGGAAGTACCAATGGATCAAGATATTTTTCTGAAGTAATTGATATGAGAGAAAAGATAGAAGAGAATTCTTTAAATTATTGGGGAGGATATAAAGTCAGCATTAATGATACTGCTGCTGGTTGTTTACTTGAACAATTCGAAATTGGTGTAACTGGATATTTGAATCCAAATAATCCTGATTTTGATGGAGACTTAATAATGGATGGAGTAGAAAAAGATTTACTAGTTAATGGTACATCGCAAATTGATTTCAATGATTTTTATTTACAAAATAACTTTACAACTCGTTTTAGTTCAGAAGATTTAGCTTTAATGCATTATTCAGCAACAAATTCCTTTGAAAACGACACTATTGGAGCTAACCCTGGATGGTTTGAAGAAGTTTATGAAAATGGGGGATCAGTGCAGGTTATTAAAGAATTAGGTGGTCATTCAGAAGTTTTAGAACTACATGATGAGAGTACAGTTTTTAATGAAAACGCTTATGTCCTTAAAAATATCTCATCACAAAATTCAGGAACTATAGAATACTGGATGAGATTTAATGAAACGATAAAGCTATGCGGATTTAGAGTAGATAATGGTGATTTATCTAATGAGATTATAACAATAAGAGCATATTCCAATTTTATGCAACTCTATGATGGCATTAGCTTTGAAAATATTATGCCAATACAGAATAACACATGGTATCACATAAGAGTTGATTTTGAGTGCACTTCAGGAAATTACAGAGGTCTATCTCAATATACAATGCGTCTTTTTATAAATGGCATTAGATTAGGGATCTTCCCATTTGTCAATAATGAACCTCAGGCAAGCCGAATTGAGTGGTATACAGATAGGTTTTCTTCTCTTCCAGATCACTATTATTTCATTGATGCCATAGGCTTCTCTTGGGATCCTAATTACAAAGTTGGAGATAATATTAATGGTAAAAATGGTTCTTATTTCTTAGAACCAGGTAATTTCCCTGGAACCTTTTCATTTGAACAAGTTCCTATTGGAGGACAGCCTTCAGCATGGGTAATCAATGAAATGGGTGGAAGTCTTCAAGTCATTGAGGAATTGGACGGACATAAATCAATAGTAGAGATGAACCAGACAGAAGTTGCCTCTGAAGTAAATATGACTCGTATATTAAGTATTCCTCACCAGAGTGGCACAATTGAATGGTGGTGGAGAACAACTAATGCCTCAAATATAACTGAATTTGGAATTGGAAATACATCGTTAAATTTCCTTAGATTTCGAATTAGTAATAATAAATTTGAATTTAATAATGGAACCTGGAATGAGATTGGAGTAAATGCTTCTGACCATACTTGGTATCATATATCACTTGCTTTTGAATGCACTACGGGTAATTATAGAGGATTACCTCAATACTTTTGGTTTGTGTATATCAATGGGATTAAATTTGGAAATTTTACCTTCGAACATCAAGGATCTGAAATAGAGGAGTTGAGCTTTAAGACAGAACCATTCTTCAACTACTTGAGTTATTTGGATGCCATAAGTTTTTCATGGGATGCAAGATATGAAGTTGGAGAGAATTTACAGGATATTACTGAAGGATTTGATGAATTTACGATTGAGATTCCAGATATTGGAATAATTTATGATGCAGAATTAAGATTAGAGATCGAATCTGAAGGTATTCCGACTGGGTCAGGTACAATAATAATTGAACTTGTAAAAGAGGACATTAACACAAAAATTGCTGATGTTTTTCTAATTAATAATATCGAGCATTTTACCAATTCTGATGTTTTTAGATTCAAAAGAACTTTTGATCTTTCTCTCTACATCGATTATGGTATGATAAAAAGGTATTTCGGTAAATATCGCTTAAATGTAAAAGTGTTCAGCACTGAATACTCAGATACATTTAATATTACAAAATTCATTATCAGTTCTGATACTTTTGTTCAAGCAGGACCAAGTGATACAGAAGCATGGATTACAGATCCGGGGAAGAAAGATACGGATGGGGATGGGTGGACTGATTATTGGGAGATATATGGAAGAAGCATTGCAGGTCTTGAACCCACCAATCCTTTAAGCAAAGATACGGACGGAGATGGTACTTCGGATTTCTTTGATAGAGATCCTCTACGTGACCTTATTCTTGAGATAAGTCCTATATATGGCTTTCATAATGGAGTAAATGATTTATATACTAATCATCCTGTTTTGGAAATAACTATCTCTTTTAGTTCTGGAGGACAAGTTTATTCATTTTACTCTGCAAAAAAACGTGCCAATGAGGATCCAAAAACCGTAGGATGGTGGATATTCGAAAGAAGATTATATCGAACAGCTTATTTCGATGGAACACATGGGTCATATGAATGTCATTATTATGCTAATATAGAAGATCACTGGTCTTCCAATCCAATAAGTATCAAACTTGCACTCTGGGAAATGGATATGGGTTTTCTTCTAACTTATGATGAGCTTCTTCTGAAAGCCACTAGAAATTATAATGTTGGGCTTCCTGGAAACACTCAATTATTTAATGTTGGTTCCGGTCATCGCATGGCAGTGCAATTTAAAACTATTGCTCTAAATAAAACAAATACTATAGCTATATATGATGAAGGAACGGTCTTTAATGGACATTATCAAACTAAAGAACGGTTTAATATTATTCAATTATATATAAAGGATGGTTTTTGGCCACTCTTTTGGACTCCTTTTGTAAGAGGTGCAAACACAATCGTAATACCAACCTCACTCTTTAAAGACACACTATTAAATAAGTATGTTCAGGAGGAAAGAATAGAGGAGACACCTTTATATCATGAAAGTAATGAAGATTATTACCAATTCATTTCAATTGAAAGAGAAGGAACAACTGAAGAAGCGTGTGGTGATATTGATTTTATATTTGTAAGATTCGAAGTAACCGCTGCGGAGGCCGTTGAGATTTTACGTTTGCTAAGAACGTGTATCATAAATGAAACTACAAACGAAACTGCTCTCAAGTATAAATTTGCCTCAACAAGACGAGATGGATTTTCTGCCGTAATGATGAATCTCCCCATAGATGCATTAAGTTTCATTCCGTGGAAATTTGAATTCCAAGATTCTAAACAGGGGGACAAACCTGCAGATTTCTGGCAATCAATCGCTAATGCTGTTGTGGCAGTGGGTGAATTTATAGTAGGAGTTTTTGTTGCAATTGGAGAATTCTTTCTTGATATTTTAGAAGGTATTATTAGTCTTGTTGCAACTGTACTACTTGCTGTGTTGGACTTTCTTGCTTATATACTATGGTGCTTGATACGAGCTGCGATTCTTATACTTATTTGGATTGCTTTTGGTATTACTGTTCTTTTTCTTACCCTTGGAATTGCGGGTATAGCATTAGCTCTTATTCCGCTATCACTTATTTTTGGTGCATCAATGTATTATACCCTTAATAGTGTAGGGATTGATTTCCCCGGATTTTCATTTGCCACGGGATATGATACGGGAATTGATAATTATGATGCTTATGATATACCTGTGCCTTATATAAATGGATGGTTTTCTCTTGGTGAGAATAGAATCATAGATGTAACTATAAAATTTTGGCCACCAGAGTTTGAATTTAATACTAGCGATATATCCTATGAGGACCATGAAGAATCTCAAAATATAAAAGCACTTAATATAGAATTTAATGAAATTGATTCTTTAAAAATATCAGCGTCCTTTAATTTGAATCAATGTGTCTCTGGAATCTCAAAGTTCTCCAAGGGTTATAGTAGTTCACGTGACTGGTGGACAGTTGCAATTCCTTTTGGTATTGCATCGATTTCAATTCCTTCTGAGGTGCCAACTACTGCTATTGCAAAATATACAACGTTAATAATCGCCTTCACGACATATATTGCTGGTTTTATTATCGATTATACTAATGCTGAAATAGAGGATAATTATCAAGTTTTTTGGTATATGCTAGGAGCGGGTTTAATGTCGATTACCACAGGAATAAAATTTTATAAACATGGAAAACCAAAAATAGGGCCAATGATTGATGAGATAAAATGGCAGGAGAAGATAAAGGAATTAGAAGATACCGTGGTCGATGTAGTTGATGGTAAATTATTATTACTAGCTATTGATTTGTTTTCAGTATTCGTAAAAGATATTCTTGAATCTCTCTTTAATCTTTTTGGTATACCTATTAATGGCGATCTAGATTCTCTGTATGACTCATTTTTAGATGAGATATATTCAAAGAAAATCTCAAAAACAAATAAAGAACTCTACAAGAGTGTCTTTCAAGCTCTGGATTATATTTCATATGGTGCTGGTTGGATTCCTTCATACAGTAGAGATCTAAAGCTATTTAGTCTAATTACAATTGCAATTGGTGCTTTGCAAATAATCGTAGGATTTACGGCCTTAGTAAATGAAATCAATTAATATTTTTTATATAAATTTTATAGATTAGATTAATTTCGCGATTTGTTCAGAAACACGCATACAATCAAGATAAATCAATCCCAGTCGTACATCTCTCGTGGTATGGACAGATAACACCCCATTAGGTCCTGCTGGTACAACTAAAAGATAGCCATCTTTTCCCCGAATGAATAATTGTTCAAAATCGCCGCTTTTCATTAGTGCAATGGCACTTTCAGCTAAAGAAAGAAGTGCTGCGGTCATCACAGCGACCGTTATTCCATCAACATTATCCGGGAGAACCGAAGCTAACACTTCCCCCTCAGTGGAAACAAGAGTAGCAGCTTTTACTTCTGGAATAGCGGCTATCATTTTATCTAAAATCTTGTCAAGATTTTCTAAAATAGGGGATTCAAATGCTTGTCTGGTTAACAATTCTTGAGATTTTAATTTATCTGGGGGTTCAATATTATGCAAACCCTCAAGTTCTTCTTGAATTTCTGCAAGTTTTTTCACATGTATCACATCATGATTCAAAACATAAGATTCTTGTGTTTGAGAAACGATAGTATTAAGTTTCGCTTCAAGTTTAGCAATCTTCTTGTTAATTTCAGTTTTAAAGCTTGGTGCAGATTCAAGATAATCTTTTAAAATTTCTACTACTACATTTGTATCAATTTCAGATTTTCTTGTATCAATCGGGGTATTAAAGGTGTAGATATAATTTCTTCCCTTTTTTCCAAGAATTTTAATTTTTCCTTCTTTCTTTAATCGTAAAAGATAAGTACGTGCATCTTGTTTATTTAACATAAGTTTCTCTGCGATTTCATCACTAGTTAAGGGAAGCGATTTGAGAAGATTCAATATACGATCTTTATTGCTTAGCCCCATATCAAAATTTAAAATAAGTATTTCTCACCTATAGCTTGAATTTTTCTTATAAACTCTTCTCTTGTAGTCCCTTCTTGAGAATTTTTCAGCAATAATATTAAAATTTTGTTTGTATCTGTATATTAATTGTATATTCTCATATATAAATATGGGGGGATATGTATTTAAATTAAATAGAGACCCAAACATTTAAATAGATGTAAATACAATTAATCTTCAATAAAGTATACAATTAATATACGGGTGTATATACTTAATATACAGAGTGTAATTTAAATCCAATAATAATGAGTATGGCTGAAAACAAATACATTAAAATTCCAGAGGATATAAATTTCCTTTTGGAGCTTTGTCGTATATTACTAAGAAGAATAAGAGCTGATAATCCTAATGAAGATATCCCAATTACCATTGAAGAATTAAAAAGATTAAGAAGTATAAAAGAAACTTATAGAGAATAGAAATTAAAATAACAAATAGGGATGAATTGATAAAATGATAAATGAAAATGATATTTTAGATATTGGGACCAAAGAGAAAAAGGATAATTACTTAGATAAACTAAAACGGATTTTGAAAAAACTTTTGTCTAATAATCCCGTTATTAATATTGCAACTATTTCATCAGTTGAAGGTCTTCCTATTTGTTCTGTAATCCCGCGAGGATCTAATGAGACAATGATTTCTGCGATGGTTGCGACATTGCTTTCTTTATCCGAAAGGGCAGTCATGGAAATGAAGATTGGTGAATTTACACAGTTATATATTAAAGGAATTGATGGATATTTGCTGGTCTTTGAAGCTGGTCCTCATGCGGTCTTAGCAGTTTCTACTACAAACAAAGCTAGACTTGGCCTTATTTTTCTTGAATGCGAACGCGCAACACAAGAGATAGCAGAAATCATGGGAACATAGGATTTAAATCTATAAGTTAATATTTATATTTTGTATGATCAAAAGACCCATATTTTGTTAAATTCTAGATAAACTGAAACTAGTAAAAAAGAAGGAGATCATGTTCCGAAGAACTTCAGAAATCCCACCTAATATTGAGAAGAAGATCAATGATTATATCACCCTTAAAATGGTGAATGGTAAGACATTTATCTACGTCAATGGCAAAAGATTTTTACAATGTATCCGATTAATCCTAAATATTCCGAAAGATGATGTACATTTATATGATGAGGTGAATTCTATAGATGAGGCTGCTAAATTATATAGTAAACATGTATGGCAAAA
>JBHLNR010000299.1:0-3048 GCA_048941385.1 Promethearchaeota archaeon | reverse complement strand
AATAAAAAAAATAATGAACAAACATTAAGCGAAAATTATGATGTCGTAGTGATTGGTGCAGGAAATGGTGGTTTAGTCGCAGCTGCTAATTTAGCGATGAAAGGAGCAAAAGTGTTACTTTTAGAACAACATAATCTACCGGGGGGATTTGCTTCGAGTTTTGTTAGAGGAAGGTTCGAATTTGAGACTTCTTTACATGAGCTTGCAGATTATGGTTCAGCATTAGATAAGGGAGCAGTAAGAAAATTGCTTGAAGATAAATTGAATATAGATAGCGAATTTGTTGAAATTCCTGAGGCCTTTAGGCTTATATTGACTGATCCAGATGAAAATATTGATGTGGTTATGCCTTTTGGAATAAATAATTTTATTAATGCTATAGAAAAAGAAGTTCCCAGAAGTAAAGAACCTATTAGAAGATTCTTTAATCTAGGTCAGGATATTAATAATGCGACACGTTATATTGGTCTAACAAAAGGTAATCCTGATCAAAATATTTTGTTAGCAGAACATTCAAACTTTCTAAAAACCGCAGCTTATTCTGTAAAAGAGGTTCAAGATGCTCTTGGTATTCCTGAAAAAGCAAGAAAAATTCTCAATGCATATTGGGTTTACTTGGGGCTTCCAACAAATAGATTAAACTTTACAATATACGCGTTAATGGTCTATAGATATATATTAAGAAAAGCTTATATACCAAAACATCGCTCGCATGAATTTACTACTGCCTTAGATGCAAAAATTAGAGAATTTGGTGGAAAAATTGAATACAACACGAAAGTTGAGAAAATATTGGTTCAAAATGGAAAGGTGGTGGGAGTTGAAACTTCAAACGGAGATAAAATTGATACTAATAACGTTGTCTGTAATGCATCTCCTACTCTAACATACAATAAACTAATTTTTCCAAAATCAGAAGTTCCCGAGATTGCCTATAAAGAAATAAATGCTAGAAGTCATGCAATTTCAACCTTTGTGGTATATTTAGGTTTAGACGCTACAGCAGAAAAATTAGGCCTATCAGATTATAGCTATTTTATTTACAACAATATGAATACAGAAGAGTTATATAATTATATAGGTGACCTAAAAGCACCAGGGGTTCAAGCAACTATTTGTTTGAATAATGCAATTCCAGATTGTTCACCACCTGGCACATGTATCCTATCAATTACTAGTGCTTTTCGACCTGGAATATGGGATAACGTAAAACCAGAAGAATATTTCAAATTAAAAAATAAAATTGCTGTGGAACTTATTGATACTTTCGAGAAGGCTACTGGAGCACAAATAAAAGAACATATAGAAGAAATTGAAGTCGCAACACCTCAAACTTTCGCAAGATTTACTGGAACATATAATGGAGTTGTATATGGTTATGAACCAGATTCATGGGATTCTTTCATACCACGTCTAATGGCAATGAACGATGAAAAGCATATTGAAGGGCTTGAATTTTGCGGTGGCTTTGGAAAAAGATGTCATGGGTATAGCAGTTCTTTAAAAGATGGAGAGACTGCTGGACTTTTAACTTTACGAGATCTATTTCAGAAGGGGGTGTTAAAATGAGCAAAAAAGAAGAAAAATTTGATATTACCATTAAAAGCAACACAAGAGACTTGTTTGCATTTACGAAATTGGTGCCCAAAAGAAAGAAGATAATTGAGAAAGCTTCTAGTGAACCTATAAAATCTGATCCAATGAATGAATTAGCAAAACGCTTGCATCCTAAAAGACAATATTTAGTTATAAATTCAATAAAAGAAGAAACAAAATCATCAAAAACATTTAGATTAACTCCCGATCAAGATTCGGCTACAAAAGAATTAGCTTATTTTAGGCCTGGTCAATATCTAAGTTTAAAAGTAAATGTTAATGGTGTAGAAATTACAAGGCCATATTCAATTGCTTCCTCTCCTTCAGATTCTTTAAAAGATTTTTATGAGCTCACTATTAGAAGAGAAGAAGAAGGTTTACTAACCCATTATATATGGGATCATTGGAAAGTTGGAACTAAAGTTGAAAGCTCTGGACCCGAAGGATTCTTTTATTATGAACCACTTCGAGATTTAAAAAATATAGTGGGGATTGCTGGAGGTTCTGGAATCACACCATTCCGCTCGATAGCAAAAGCAATCATAGAAGGAATTATAGATGCTAAACTAACTTTGTTATATGGAAGCAGTGAAGAAGATGATATTATTTATTATGACGAATTTAAAAAGCTTGAGAAAAATTATCCAGATAAATTTAAAATAGTTTATATTTTAAGCTGTGACGAAGTTACTTTAGAAGGATGCGAACAAGGATTTATTACTGCTGACATCATCGAAAAGTATTGTGAAGTGAAGGATTGCTCATTTTTTATCTGTGGGCCTCAAATTATGTATGATTTTGTCGAAAATGAAATGGAAAAATTAAATCTTCCTCATAAAAGAATTCGTAGAGAAGCATTCGGAGAGATCAAGGATGTAATTAATCTCCCTGAATTTCCAAAAGATCTTGCTGAGAAAAGCTTCAAAGTTAAGGTTCAGGTGGGAAATTTAATGAAAGAAATACCGGCCTTATCAACTGAATCAATTTTAGTTGCTATGGAAAGAGCAAATCTAGCTCCTCCTTCAAAGTGTCGCTCAGGTGAATGCGGGTTCTGTCGATCATTACTTATTTCTGGAGATGTATATGTTAGCCCCTTTTCAGATTGGAGAAGATCAGCAGATAAAAAATTTAATTATTTCCATCCATGTGCTTCCTATCCAATCTCTGATCTCGAAATTAAAGTACCAAGGCATTTATAAGCGAATGAAGTGAATAATATCTATAAATCAACCAATCTATTTTTTAATACTTTTTAGCAATGTTTATCTTATATTCTTAATTCAAACTTTTTAATCGTGTTGTTTTTTGTAAGTCTTTTCTAAAATGAATATTAAACTCAAATTTGGAATTAGTGCCTTTATAGTAATCTTACTCCAATCTGGTTTAAAATTATTTGGAGTTTTAATTACTGGAAGTTTAAGCTTTTTGTCTGAAACAGTAGATACCTTATCC
>JBHLNR010000117.1:0-12403 GCA_048941385.1 Promethearchaeota archaeon | reverse complement strand
AAAAAAAATTATCTTGTTCTTGTTGCTTCGATTATATTAATATTGGCTGCCCATCTTGATGTAAAAACTGAACCTAAGAGCGTAGTAAGTAAAGTAATCAAAATAATTATCCATATTTTTATCCAAGATATTGCAAGTTTAAATGCTACAAATGTAGTACCAGGACCATACATTGTTAAAAGAATTCCTAAAAGTAAACCACCTATTGTTCCAACGACAGATCCCAAAGCCGCAACAAGTATAGTCTCACCAGATATCGTTCGAACAACACCGCCTTTTGTCAATCCTATCGAGCGAATCATGCCAATTTCTCTTCTACGCGACATTGTCGAAACAAGGCAGTGGAGTGTTAGACCTATCATAGAAATTATAATAGCAAAAATTAAAACACCCGAGATAATCGTTGTAATATAATCCATTACAGTACCAAATGATTTGAGTATAAAAGTCTTTGTAACACTACTAAAGAGGATAATCCTTGAAGATTCAATATAATCAGATAAAATCTTGAGAACTTCTTCATCCTTTTCTCCTTCCTTCAACCATATAAACCATTGATATATATCATATCTATGCTCTAATGTACGAGTCTTAAGGTCTACTATACTCCAATTCCCTCCTACAATATTTTCTAAATTAATTTCTAATTGTTGAGTAATTTGTTGGATTTGGGTAGGATCTTCACATCTAATCAGAAGGGAAGTCACTTCATCATTTAAGGCATCAGATCCTTGATGAGTAGTATAAATTAATTCCCGTGCTTTATCATAATTTATATAAATTGTTTTCTCTGTCTCTAAGATATCAACACCAATTTCATACCCTACATACCAGTTAAATCTTTCACTATTATGTAATAAAGGATTTTCTAAGATGCCAATAATAGTAAAATTATGAGGTACCATTTGATCACTATAAATTATTACCTCTGATCCAATACCAAAATTAGTGTAACCTCTCTCAATTTGTTCATCTATATAATATTGATGTACTACACATACATTCTCATAAGTACTTAATAATTCTTCCATACTGTTTCCTATATATAATTCACTTTTCTCAAGGACGGTATGTGAACCAAATAAATTATCCGATAATAATTTACCATAAGAATCATTTCTTATACCTACGACTGCAATATCCGTATCTATGACCTCTCCAACCTGGGTTCCTGTTGCATATTCCATCCTTGTCGTATAATTTTGTATCCCTGAAATATCATCTAATACTGGCATGACTTCTGAAATATTGAACCATTCAGGATACATATTATCAAACTGTGTATCTCCCGTTTCAGGCTGTTTTCTAAGTATGACATCAATTCCATTACCAGGTAATTCTTTTAGGGCAATTTGTTCATACATTTTCCAAGAAACAAAGATATCATATAGTTTTCTTACTACATCAAAACCAGAACTTGAAAATCCTGGTGCATTCTTAACTATAGCTATAACCGTGAAATTTGATAAAACATACGTATTTTTAGAATTAAAGCGATTATCTTCAAGAATCGCGCTTTGATTTGCATATTCTTTGCCTATTGAGAAATTTACCTCTATTATATCTTCTATTTGAATATCTAATTCTTCTGCAAGTGCTTCAGTAATAAATGTATTATACCCTTCGTTTAGTTTATCCATTATTTCGTGAGTAGATAAACCATTTGATTTAATAATACTTATTTTATCAATTGATCTTTTCCATGAATCCATATCCATTATATTGGCTATTATCTTATCATTATGACCTGCCCATTCATTCTGATTTCTAATGAAAGCTTCGATACTTTTGACTCCCATAACATTATCAATTTCTTCATATTCTAATAAATCTTCTTTAAAATCAATGGGCGTGTTTCCTGTATATAATTGTATATCACAGCCCAACATGTCATCGGCCGTATAAACAAATCCAGCATTCATTGAATCAAATAAAATTGTCATCCCTATGAGAAAACTGAGAGTTAATGCCACCATTGAAAAAGTTAATGTTGTCCTCTTTCGATTTCTTAAAATATTTTTTTGAGTTAATTCTCGAGTTTGCCGTAAATATGGTAAAAAGACAGTAGATATTATCTTTATAAGAGGATTTATTATTAACGCCATTAATGCAATAAATCCTAGTAAAACAAAAGTAGATGACATCATCATTGTCGTTGATTCTCCTGCTGTTGGAGTTGTTATTTGTCCTTCTCCCTTAACAGAATTAACACTTCCAATAATCATCATTGATACTCCTGAAATTAATAGGAATAAACTTGCAAACCAATATATTTTTCTTCGGTTAGTAGTTCTATGTTTCTTATTGATATTTTCTGCATGTGGATTTAAACATTCTATTATAGGTTTACGAGTCGCCTTCCAACTTGGATAGATTGAAGCCAATATAGACGTAACCAAACCTATAATAAATGTTATTATTAGAGTATTTGGATATAACACAATGCCATAATCCTTTATAGAATTTGGTGAACCTTCTGTCATCATATCTTGTGATACATTAAAAAGGAAATCCGAAACAAGTATAGAACAAAAAGTTCCTATTATCGAACCAAAAATACCTATAATTAGACCTTGACATAAAAACAGTTTAAATGATTCCATTTTAGATACACCAATAGCCTGATACATTCCGGTTTCATATTCTTGTTCTTTCTTTATTACATCAAAAATATTCATAATTAAAACAATAGATAAAATAAGTGCAATTAAAGCAAACATCATTAACATTATTATTAATACTCCAACGGAACTTTCAATTTCATAAAGAATTCCACTTTTAAGATCGCATATTACCCACCCAGATGCTTCGTATTTCCCTTCAATAATTTTTTTTACATGTGCAATATTTCTGATGTTATTTACGCCTATAACAGCTAAGTTATAGTCACCGGTAGCACCGTCTATTCCATCAACAAGTTCATGTGCATTAATAATATTTACAAATATACATGGTCCCTGTGAAACTAACACTTTTTCATCATAGTCTTCAGAATCTTCATCACTTATAGTTTTAGGATCGAAATCAACAGCTTCACCAGAGTCTCTTACTATAGCGACAATAGTATATTTAATCCATGTACCTGTATTCTCCAAATCTGCATTAATAGTCTCTTCACCATCTTTAGGTAAAACCCAAACATTATCTCCAGCGTGAATATTACCCAAGTAATATTTCAATGCTTCTGATATTACAAGTACTTTATCTCCTGTTTCAATATTATTATGATCAAGTAAATCCTCAATGCTGTCTCCTTCAACAATAGTTTCTATAATTTCAGGATCTTTTCCAAGTTTCTTTTCTGCTGTATCCTTAATATCAATACCATATACCGCAGTATAAGTACTATTTTCAATCTGATTACCTTTATCTGTATCACTCAAAAATACACCAAATCCGGCTATTCTATATGATATTGAGTCTATATCTCTAATTTCATCCATAATTCCATCTAATTCTATTGAATCAAACCATCCATCACTGGAATTATCATTTCTCATAAGAATGTCTGCACTACCATATTGATCGTCAAGACTATTGACAAAAAATTCTCCTAATGAATCATTAGTAATTAGAATACCACCAAACAGTGCAACTCCAATTATTAAGGTAATAGTAGTTAAAATAAAACGAGATTTTCGTCGTTTCATATTACGAAATGCGATTTTTAAATAAAATGCCATATTATTATCCTATCTCTTTTTTTATTATTTTTTAGATCGATTTGGTCATAAAGCAAATTTCATTTATCAAATAAGAATTTTTCATAGACCAATTTTTAATTTCTAATAAAATATTAGCCTAGGAAACTAGATTAGCTAATTCAATTTATGAAAAATAATAACCTATCAATTTAATAGATTGATTAATTTATTACTTCTATGAGATTATATGAAAACTTCAAAATTAAAAACAAATTAAAACCTTAAATAATTCTTCCATCTTTCATTCTTAAATATCGTTCTGCTAATTTTCCAATATCGGGGTCATGAGTCACCATTAATATCGTTTGATTCAATTCTCTATTGAGATCTCTAAGCAAATTAATTACATCACGACCCATTTTAGTATCAAGTTCTCCTGTAGGTTCATCAGCTATAAGTATTGCTGGTTCATTACATAAAGAGCGTGCGATCGCAACTCTCTGTTGTTCACCCCCTGAAAGCTCATCAGGCAAATGGTGTAATCGATTAGAAAGTCCAACTAACTCTAGAAATCTTTTTACTTTTTTTTGACGTTCTCTTTTTGATATTCTAGCAAAAACTAGTGGAAGTTCAACGTTCTCAAATGCAGTAAGCACAGGTACTAAATTATAAAATTGAAAAATAAACCCAATATTTCTAAGTCTAAGATTTGTGCGTTGATTATCATTCATCTGAGCAATATTAATTCCATTTACATATACTTCTCCGCTTGTAGGATTATCAAGAGCTCCAATCATATTAAGAAGAGTTGTTTTTCCAGAGCCTGAGGGCCCCATTATGGAAACAAACTCACCTTTATTGATTTTCAAATTAATCCCATCCAAAGCATGAACGATTGTATCGCCCATAATATATTCTTTCGTTAAATCAATAACCTCTATGATAGTACCAGGACTAAATGGAGATCTTACAGATTCATTAATTTTCTGTTTTGATAACATTTATCATCACACTCAGTTTTTAATTTTTCCATATATCTTCTAAAGGCTTTCCACCTGTTCTTTCATTTATAATTTCTCCATCTTTCAATGTTAAAATCCTATCTGCTGTTTCAGCTATTCTTCTATTATGAGTCACCATAAGAATTGATTGCCCTGCATTTTTTAATTCTAAAAATATTTTAATAATTTGTGTAGTTGTTTCTGTATCAAGTTCCCCTGTTGGCTCATCAGCTATGAGAATTGATGGTTTATTACTTAAAGAACGAGCTATAGCCACCCGTTGCATTTCTCCCCCTGAAAGTTGAGAAGGAAGATGATGCATCCGTTCTCCAAGTCCAACTAAATTAAGTAAACTTTCTACCCGTTTTTTTCTTTCAGCAGAATTTTTCTTTAAGATTATCATTGGAAGTTCAACATTTTCATATGCTGAAAGAATCGGAAAAAGATTATAAAATTGAAAGATCAATCCAATTTTTTTCAATCTCATTTCTTTATGTTCTTTTGAATTCATTTTTGTAATATCGTGTCCTTCACTGGTATTATCAATATTATATATTATTTTACCAGAATTGGGAAAATCCAAAGCACCAAGAGTATTTACTAATGTAGTTTTTCCTGATCCTGAAGGCCCTATAATTGCAACAAATTCACCTTTTCTTATCTTGAGATTCACATTTTTAAGAGCCTCAACAGTGTATCCATTTGTTTTATAAATTTTTGTTAGATTTTTTACTTTGAGAACAATTTGAGAATCCAATTGATAAATGCGGTTCTTTAAATTGTTCTTTTTTAAACTTCTGCTTTTTAATTCATATTCCAATATTTGATTTCTTTTCTTTGAATAAACTACCATTGTCCTGATAAAAAATATTTTATAAGCTAATTTTTAAATAAATTTTTTTATCTTTGTTTAGAATTTTTATGATTGAATATTAATGTTTTAGAGTCCAAATTTTGAGTAAACTTTTGTAACTTTGGCTTTTTTAGGTTATAAAACATCTCACATCTGAGTTTTATTATTGGAGGAATGTGAGGTTAGAATGAAAAAAAAGTAATTGAAGTTGTATGATATAACATAAAAATGTCTTATTTATTTTAGAGAAAATGTTTCTTGATCTATATCGTTGATGAATTTTATCAATCCCTTAAAAAATATCTTCTGATCGTCATAGAAAGAACAATGACTACCATTTGGGCATAATAAAAATCGTCCTTGCTTTAGTTGGGTCGATACCCATCTCATATGCTCAGGATCCATTGTATCATGAGTAGCTCCGATGACCAATGTGGGAACTTTTATTTTAGATAATTCAGAAGTTCTATCCCAATCTTCTAACGTCCCCCTAATCCCAAATTCACTAGGACCTTGCATTGGTACATAAACATCCTCATTGAGATGTTTGAACGTTCGATTAATAGGCTCTGGCCACTGCTCAACAGGTATGCGTACAAAATGTTCTGTGTAATAATTAGATAATAATAGTTCCATATAACGAGGATTATCAAAATCACCCTTAGCCTCCAAATCCTTAATTTCAGCTAAAACTGTAGGATCAAGTTTAGGCCCGAGAACTTCTTCAGCATATTTTCCATAAGCAGGGGCACTCATCATCATATTGGAAATTATTAGACCCTTGAGATTCTCCTGATATTTTAATGCATATTCAGCTGCTAGTATACCACCCCAAGACTGCCCAAATAGATAAAAGTTTGATTTGTCTAATTTTAAAGCTTTTCTAACCTGTTCTACTTCTTCAACGAATCTGCTAATCTCCCATAATCCCGGTTCTGTAGGTTGGTCACTATAATAAGATCCCAACTGGTCATAGTAGTAGTATTCAAATCCCTCTGCTGGAAAAAAACTATCAAAACACTCAAAATATTCATGTGTTGCGCCAGGACCTCCATGCAAAAGAAGGATTTTGATTGTCGGATTATTTCCTATCCTCTTAGTCCATACTTTAAACTCACCAAATTCTGTCTGGATGTGTATCATTTTTACTCCTCCAGATAACACATCTTCACGACCAGTATTATTAAAATATTCACTTAAGGATTTTTCTGAAGGCATAATAATATTTATTAAAATGGCTTTTTAGAAATAGGTTAAATCTTATAATAGTTAAGAGTATTTAAAATATTATTAACTTTAAAAGAGATTAAATATAAAGTAATTAACACATGATTCAATTACGCCAAGCAAAAGAGAGTGATTACGACTTCTGTTTTCTCCTTAAGAAAGCAACTTTAAAAGATTATATTGCTAAAACTTGGGGATGGGATGAACAATGGCAAATAGAATATCATTCTCAACACTTCAATCCTGATCTTCTTAAGATAATTACTAAATCGGAACAAGATATCGGGTGTATTTCAATCATTAAAGAATATGATTATTACATCTTGTCATTAATAGAAATTTTACCAAAATTTCAGAATCTAGGAATTGGAACTAATTTAATTCAAAAATTATTGTCAGACGCAAAGGAACAACAGAAAAATGTATATCTCCAAGTCTTAATTTCAAATAAAAAAGCCAAAAAATTATATGAACGGCTTGGATTTAAAATCATTGAAAAGACGGATACACATTATAAAATGATTTATCATTCATAATACCAATTCCACGTATCCAATATATTCAATACATTGTAGGTCACCCCTTTTAGATTTGTTTTATGAACTTGATACGCTTTATAGGTATAGAGAGGAATATGACAATGAGACGAGGGATTTTCTGGACGTTTAATATCAAAGATATACGATTGAACATTCGCCCATTTTTCTAAATGTGCGGTATAGTTTGTTTCGCTTATAGCATCTTCCATTAAATCTATCAAACCAGTATCATTGATTCGAGAGAAGCATGAACCAGAGGCTAAGTTAAATAATGGATCAATCATGTTGTATGGGTTAAGATAATCAGGACCCCAACTTACAATATCACCATCCACCTCCCATGGAGTCACATCTTCGATACATAAATACTGATCCCACCGACATGGACTGTAAACATCAAGATATACTCCTATTAATCTCCAGCTAGCCATTGTGATTAATGTTAAATCTGTAAAAAGACCACCACCGGAATGCTCATTCAATTCAAATGTCATAAAGTGATTGTCAGTCCATTGACTTTCACTGGTTCCTGGATAATCACTATCCCATGTTGCTGCTGCGGGCCATATAGTTTTCATTAACTCCCTAGCTTTTTTTATGGATGAATCATACCCATTTGTTAAAGATTCATTATATCCATTCCAAATCGAACTATTATGACCAGGCATTGATCGTGGTACCGCGGGAACACCATAACAGGCTTTTCCTTGTTGGATTTCTTCAATAATATAGGTATAATTCAGCGCATAGGCGAGAGCTCGTCTCAATGTTGCATTATTTCGCTGATATTGATAATCACTAGGAATTATCATACTTCCATCATAGTCTTTAGGTCCACAATAAATTTCTAAATAATAATATCCCAAGCCTTCACCAATTTCTTCCACATGCATTCCAGAGGCATTTCTGAATAGATCAATATATGTTTTTAATACACCAGAAACATAATCGTATTGCCCTGCTAACCCGAGATTCATTCTAACAGTGTCATCGTCAACGAATTTCATAATGACTTGGTCAAAGTATTGAGCTTTACCCCACCATCGTCTATTTCTCTCATATCTAATTTTTCTTCTGGGAGCGTGTGACTTCATTTTCCACGGTCCAGTCCCAACGAGAATTTCATCTAATTGCACAATCTCATAGAATTTATGAGATGCTGGAGAGATAATATTAGTTGAAATGAAGCATAATAAATCTAATAATGGTCCAAATGGAACATTTAAAATAATAGTAAACTCCATGCTTACATCATCAGCGAAAAAGCTATCGAAGAGATACGTACCATTTAATAAATAATATAAAGAAGATGAGAATCCAATCTTAGAAGTTTCATTAGCAGGAACTAAACCAGATTCATTGCTGAACCACATAAGCCTATCAAAATTCCACTTGATAGCGGTAGGTGTTAATGGAGTACCATCATGAAAAAAAACACCTTCTCTGATCTTAAAGGTGATACTTGTTTGGTTATTCCAAACCCATGACTCCGCTAGTCGAGGTGAGAGTGCATAATTGGGATGTTTTGATATGTCGTAATGGACTAAACCTTCAGTAACTTGTTGTTGGTGCCATATAGAAACCTGATCCCAGGTATCCACAGGATCATTCTTAGCTAAGCCAGGATAAGATGCAGCAATAACGGTCGTTTTTGGTTCATCTGGTTTGAAAGGGGTGACTTCTCCTGAAAGAATAATATTGGCTATACCCGACGCTCCAATTAATATCGCTAACAATATAATAGTTAAATCTTTTTTATCCATTTTTTTCTCTAATTTTTACTCATTTTTATTTTAAATTTCATCCTTCATGGTACCAATTCCACGTATCCAATATGTTCAAGACGTTATACCTTACTCCTTTTAGATTTGTCTTATGTACTTGATACGCTTTATAGGTATAAAGGGGAATATGACAATAAGTTGATGGATTTTCGGGCATTGTGATATCAAAAATATAAGATTGAATCCATTGATAATTATTTCTTCTTATATCATTATTAGTGGTGATTGAGGCATTTTCTAGGCTTGTTTTTAAGAGGGGATCGCTTATTCCTGAAAAACAGGAGTCAGATTCATTATTAAGCAAATAACTAAACATAGAATAAGCATCTAAATAATCGGGGCCCCATCTAGCTGACCATATATCACACCAATCATAATAATATTCATATCCTCCATATTGATTTTTTTGTAAATTGAAGCCAGAATCAAACTCCACTGCATAAAAATCCACACCGATCAAATTAAAATTAACGTCAAGTAAAATACTTAATTCAACCGGATGTATTGAAGATTCTGAAAAATCCCCTTCAAAATATTTATAACTCGCATCAAGGTTTCGGAAATTTGCATACTTCCATTTTGCCTCATCCGTTCCAGGATAGGTAGTATTCCATGGATCAGTTTTATTTGCTCCATCATACCCAAAACCCATTGATTGCATTATCTCTCTAGCCTTTTTAACATTTCCCTCGTAAGTTCCATCAAAAGGATAATTATGTACCATTTTACCATCAAGAGAACTATTGTATCCGGGCATCAATCTTGGGACAATCGGACAACCAGGATATACTTCCTTATTTTTTATATCATTCCATATATAAGTATAATTGATTGATAAAGCTAAAGCTCTCCTCCAAGTAGAATTAACCATCTGAAAATTCCAGGGGTTTCCTAAGTCAGGATCACCAGATCCACAATCAAATTCTAGATAAAAATAGTCTAAATCCTCACCAATTTCCTCAATATTCAAATTAGGATCTTTTTTATAGATATCCATATAAGTATCTGTCATATCAGTAATGTAATCATAATGCCCGGCTAAACCGTTTTTCATTCGCTCCTCATCGTCATCAATAAATTTCATAATAAGCATGTCAAAATATTGAGCAGGTCCCCACCATCGCCTATTTCTTGAATATTTTATATCCTTAAGAAAGGAATATGAATCCATTTTATAAGGACCAGTACCAACCAAAATCTCATCTCGTTGTACTATCTCATAGAATTTGTGAGATGCTGGAGAGATAATATTGGTAGAAATGAAACATAATAAATCTAATAATGGCCCAAATGGAACATTTAAAATAATGGTAAACTCCATATTAACATCATCAGCGAAAAAGCTATCGAAGATATACGTACTATTTGATAGGTAATATAAAGAAGATGAGAATCCGATCTTAGAGGTATTATTAGCAGGAACTAAACCAGATATGTTGCTGAACCACATTAGTCTCTCAAAATTCCATTTGACAGCTGAAGCTGTTAAGGGTGTACCGTCATGAAAAACAACACCTTCTCTTATCTGGAAGGTTATACTTGTTTGGTTATTCCAAACCCATGATTCCGCTAGTCGAGGAACAAGTGCATAGTTAGGGTGTTTAGATATATCGTAATATACTAAACCCTCGGTAACTTGTTGTTGGTGCCACATAGAGGCTTGATCCCAGGTATCAACAGGATCATTCTTAGCCAATCCTGGATATGATGCAGCAATAACAGCCGTTCTTGGTTCATCTGGCTTGGAAGTGCTAACTTCTCCTGAAAGAATGATATTGGCTATACCCGAAGCTCCAATTAATATCGCTAACAGTATAATAGTTAAATTTTTTTTATCCATTTTTTCTCTAATTTTTACTCTTTTATATTATAAATTTCATTCTTCATGGTACCAATTCCACGTATCCAATATGTTCAACACATTGTAGTTTACACCTTTTAGATTTGTCTTATGAACTTGATATGTATTGTACGTATAAACGGGAATAAAACAATGAGACGAGGGATTTTCTGGTCTTTTGATATCAAAGATATACGATTGAATTTTTGCCCATTCTTCTAAATGTGCGGTATAGTTAGTTTCGCTTATAGCATCTTCCATTAAAGTTATCAAATCAGTATCATTGATTCGGGAGAAACATGAACCAGAGGCTAAATTAAATAATGGATCAATCATGTTGTATGGGTTAAGGTAATCAGGGCCCCATTTAACAAAACTAACATCTACATCCCATGGATCTGGAAAATCCACGTATAGAGGATTCCCGCTATATGGCCTTTCAGTATCTTGAAATTCTATTCCTATCAATCTCCAACTGGTTCCACATAAAGATCTTAGTTCTGGGTAAACCATCCAACTACTAAGTCTATATCTGTTTATTTCAATATCTTTAAAATCATTAGTCAACCATTCGGCTTCATTTACCCCAGGATAATCAGTGTCCCAGGTAGCTGCTAAAGGCCATATCGATTTCATTATTTCTCTTGCTTTTTTTATAGAGGAATTATACCCATTTGTTAAAGATTCATTATACCCGTGCCAAATCGAATTATTATATCCAGGTATTGATCGAGGTACTATAGGAACGCCATAAAATGCTTTTCCTTGTTGGATTACTTCAATAATATAGGTATAATTCAACGCGTAAGCTAAAGCTCTTCGCAGGGTTTGATTATTTCTTTGATATTGATAATTACCAGGAATTATCATATCTCCATTATAGTCTTCAGGTCCACAATAAATTTCTAAATAATAAGAACCCAAGCCTTCACCAATATCTTCAACATGCATACCTTCTGTCACTTTAAATTGATCAACATATGACTTTAGTACACCAGAAACATAGTCATACTGTCCTGCTAACCCGGCATCCATTCGCTCTATGTCGTCATCAACAAATTGCATGATAATCTGTTCAAAATATTGGGCTTTACCCCACCATCGACCATTTCTTTCATATCTAATTTCTCTTCTGGGGGAATGTGACTTCATTTTCCATGGTCCAGTACCAACGAGAATTTCATCTAATTGAACAATTTCATAAAATTTATGAGTGCCAGGTGAGATAATGTTAGTTGAGATAAAGCATAGTAAATCTAACAACGGTCCAAATGGAACATTTAAAATAACGGTAAACTCCATGTTCACATCATCAGCGACAAAGCTATCGAAGAGATAAGTACCATTTGATAGATAATATAAAGAAGATGAAAAACCGATCTTAGAAGTATCATTAGAAGCAACTAAACCAGACTCATTGCTAAACCACATAAGTCTATCAAAATTCCATTTGACAGCTGAAGCTGTTAAGGGTGTACCGTCATGAAAAACAACACCTTCTCTTATCTGGAAGGT
>JBHLNR010000116.1:0-12511 GCA_048941385.1 Promethearchaeota archaeon | reverse complement strand
GGTATTGTAAGTAAATTTAAGAAAGAGGGTATTGAACCATTATTTAATTTTCAAGTTGCTTGGGAAAAATTAGACGAGAAAATGAAAGCTAAACGAAAACCAGTATACATGATGAATTCTCTAGATGTTTTAGGATTCTATATGGAATTTGGGGAAGTTATTTCAGAGGAAGACCGTGATGCTCTTTCAGAATTTCTATATATTGATTTAAAATAATAAAATTGAAATAAAAAGAGATGAATAATTAAAATGATGTTTCAAATATTTAATGAAGAATGGTTAGAATCCTTGGATACCTTTGAAGAGATAATGTGGTTTTTAATATTTTATCTCATCTTGCTACTTGTTATGGCTATCTTTTTGAAAATAGCCTTAGGATTCTTTAGTAAATCGACTCACACCGATTTTGGGCAGGTATTTCTTACATCTTTTTTAATAACTATAGCGGTTGCTATAGTCTTTTTGTTCTTCGGGGGATGGCTTGCTTGGGGAATAGCACTAGTTATAACTTGGATACTTATCAGTATTAGGCACAATATCGGTTTTTTGAGTGCGATCGTAGTCACTGTAATAGCTTTTATCCTATTTGTGATTGTAGCACTTATTATAGGAGCACTTTTCGACATTACAATAATAGTATTACCTTTTTAATTTCTTTTTTTTTTTATTATAGTTCCCATAGAAATCAAGTGGGGATAAAAAAAAGCGAAAGAAAAGTTTAATTTATGATGGATTTTCTTTTATAAATTGAATAATAAGATTTGCTAATTCGGGACCTTTATCTTCTTGTACAAAATGTCCTGCGTTTTTGATCGTTGTATGCTTTTGTCCTTGAGCACCTGGAATATATTTTTGCCAAGATCTATCAATTCCACGAGTAATAGGATCACTATCAGAAAAGGCTGTAAGAAAAGGTTTTTCCCACTTTCTAAATTGTTCAGATGCTTTCTTGTTAGCTTCATGTTCCGGATCATCGATACTAATTGGCACTAATGAAGGCATAATCCGTACTCCTGCTTTAAATGTATCATCAGGGAATGGAGACTCATAAGCTTTTCGTATCTCTTTTGTTAATTTTGTAGTAGTTGCACTTTGAACTAAACGTCCCACATCAAATACAGGAGATTCTCTAGAAAATTTCCTCCAGTTCAAAAATGCTTCTGTCATTTCTTGTTCACCAGTAGGTAATCCTCCATTTGATAACACTATTCGACTGAATCTCTCTTGATTTTCAATAGCAACTCTTAAACCTATAAGAGATCCCCAATCTTGACAAAAAAGCGTTATTTTCTTAAGGTTAAGTTTTATGACTAACTCAGTCATCCAATTCACATGTTTTGCATATGTATGATCTTCTTGTTCTGTTGGTTTATCAGAGCGACCAAATCCTACAAGGTCCGGTGCAACAACTCGGAATCCTGCTTCGACCAAAATAGGAATCATATGTCTATATAAAAAACTCCATGAGGGTTCACCGTGCATTAGTAGAACTACTTCAGCATCCTTTGGACCTTCATCTACATAATGTATTCGAATATCATCAATCATCAAATAATTTGGTTTATAAGGAAAATCAGGAAGATCTTCAAACCTTTCATCTGGTGTACGTAATAATTTCATTTTTTCAACCTAATTTTAATAATTAATAATTAAACTCATATTTCCCAACTTTTATTTCTTGAGAAAACTTTTCATTAGGTCTTCTTTTCCGAATTTCAATTAAGTTTAACACGTTGTAACCTCTTTTTTTCAGAAATGGAATACTCATATCATTATTTGGATGAACCCAATTGTATACAGTAATTCCCCCCAATTTTTCAACCAATTTTTCAGCTTCTTCATATAACTTCGAACCAATCCCTTTTCTTCGCATCTCGGGAATTACATACAAAGACTCAGACCATACAATTTCGTTTTCAACTCTAAATACATGGTAACCGATGAGATTAAGCTCATTATCTTCTGCAATATAAATTGGATAATCTTGTTTTAAATAATATTCCAATTCCTCTTCTGCATTTTGTAAATCGATTTCCTTTTCAATTCCCTTCAATTGTGCTGTTCTTATTCGAAACATTCCAATGAGTTTAATTACATTCTTTTTGTCCTTACTTTCATATAACCTTATATTCAAGATGATTACCCAGAAAGTGGTATTCTTATTATTTTTTAATATTTGCAATAAAATTAAAATAGTTGCATAAAATATTTCTATTAAAAATACAATTATACCTAAGAAATATTATATCTTAAAAAATGATGGATTCAGAAATAAAAGCATTAAGAAAAAGGAAAATAAAAAGGATATTAATTTGGGTTGCTATAATAGCGACAGCAGCAGTACTAGTGACAACAATATCCATTGTTAGTATAATGGGTGGGGGCGGTGACGGTGGTGGAACTTGAGGATGTTTAATTAATATGTTATAATATATAAAAGACCGATATAGATGATTCTTACAAAAAAATTATAGTTGTAAGCGGATTAACCTAGCAAAGGTTTCGGATATTATTAAATAAAAGCAAAATTTATGTTCTAATCTAAAAAAAGGAAGGATTTGAGACATGGTAAATGCAATTCTTACAGTAAATGAAAAACAAGTCCCTTTAAAGGATTTTATGCAGGAGATGCTAACAAACATAATTCTTGGATATTTAGAATCCACAAAAGCAGTTCCTAAACCTATTGAGACAATTAATATTGATATTAAGCTTTAATTTTTTTTCTTTATCTTTATTATTCATTTAATTCACAATCCAAAACTCCTTTAGAAAATCATAATTTACTCAACTATGAAATTAGAACCTGAATGTATTGGATGCATTTTTAACCAAGTCCTTAAGGCTTTTAAATTAATTGATCCTGAAATTTCTCATGATATTATTATAACTGCTCAGAAAAAAGTAATGAAATTTCTCTTAAATTTTGATGAACAGACTGACGCATCTCCAATCTTGGGAAAAGTCGCATATGGAATTGTATCGGATGTCTTAGGTGATCCTGATCCATATTCAACTTTAAAACAAGAAAGTAATAAACTTGGTTTGGGGCTCTTTGAAGAAGTTAAAGAGATTATAGATAAAGCTGATGATCCTTTATTTGAAGCAATTATCGTCTCTGCACTTGGTAACACTATTGATTTTGCTAGTCAACATGAAATTGATCTAATCTCGGACATAAGAAACTTCAGTGTAGAAGATTTGGTTATTAATGATTATAACCTATTTAAAGATTCATTAGAAAAGGCTAATTTCTTATTGATATTGGGAGATAATGCTGGAGAGATAGTTTTCGATAAACTGCTTATTCTCATAATTAAAAAACTCTATCCTGATTTAGAAATAGTATATTCAGTAAGATCTGAACCAATAATAAATGACGCTACAATTGAAGATGCGAAATTCATTAATTTAACAGAATTAGTCAAAGTTGTTGAATCAAGCCCAACACCGGGAATAGATCTAGACTCATCTACAGAGGAATTCAAACATATCTTCTTTCGGAAAGGAGGAATTATCCTCTCAAAAGGACAAGGAAATTTTGAAAGCCTTTATGGGATTGAAATTCCTAATGAAGATGTGTATTACTTATTAAAAGCAAAATGTAATTTAATGGAGCGAATCTTTAATGTGAAACTAGGAGATTTAATCTTCAAGAGAAAAACTAAAGAATTTTAAACCATTTAAGGATTCTTTCTTAATTTTTTAATTGCTTCTGTAAAAAAACCAAAATCTCCTATTTCTGAATCCTCTTCATTCTTTAATCGTGTAAAGTATTCCTCAATTTGTTTCGAGAGAATATTTTTAAAAGATTCAAATTGACTGACATCAGACGCACCACTTTTAATCTCTGTTCTATAAAGTGTGTAAAACATATCTAGTGATTTTTCTGCTTCCCCTCTTATATCATGTCTAATAAATTCCTTATCAAGAATTGCTACGAAAATTAGATTGTACTTATAAACAATAATCATATCAACATCGAGACCCTTGATGTTAATCTCTTCTATTTCTCCCAGATTATTCCCAAATAAACCCAATGCCCCCACAAAAGAAGATAGTAAAACAGGATCAATTTTTGAATCTAAGATAAGATCTAATAAATATTCTCCAGACTCTTTACATATAATAATTCCCTTCACTAGGTTATAGTCATCAACAGAAATTTTTATCCCTTTTATCAAATCTTTTACTAACTATTTTTATAATGCAACTACTGTCTAATAAAACCTTTTAAATCATCCTTTAAAATTAGATGTGTTTTCTTTGAAATAGATCGAGAATGAATCTTCTCTTTAATATGATTTGAGAATAAAAAAAAAGTAAGACCATTTATTTTTCTAATATTTCTCTTATTTTAGTAACAATGTCTTTAAATGATTTTGTAGCTTTATTATCGGGGTATTTCAATACAAAGGGTAACCCTTTATCTCCCTGTTGGCTTATCTCCACCTCAAAAGGTATTTTCCCCAGTAACTGGATGTTAAAATCAGATGCAGCTTTTTCTGCCCCACCAGGAGGATAAAGATCAATGTATTCACCACAATGCGGGCAGTTAAATCCTGAATGGTTTTCAATAATACCAAGAATTTCCCTTTGCATAACCATTGCCATTTTTATTGTTTTTCGTGCATCCATTAGTGCTACTTGTTGAGGAGTCGTAACTATTACAACATTCTCATCAGGAATTAGTTGTAATATATCGAGTGTCTCATCAGAAGTACCTGGAGGCAAATCACATATTAAATAATCAAGTTCTCCCCATATGGCATCTCCCAAAAATTGTCTTACAGCACTCATTTTCATAGGGCCTCTCCATATTACTGGATCGTCAGGAGTGAGAGTGAGAAACGCCATACTCATTACCTTCATGTTTAAAGGTCCATTAATCGGGTAAAATTTTTTAGCTTCAGCATCAACTCTTGGTTTAAGTTCAGGATCTACACCCAACATCTTAAGAACATTAGGTCCGGTTATATCAACATCAAGTATTCCTACTCTTAATCCAATACTGGCAAGACTCATGGCAAGATTAACTGCTACGGTTGTTTTACCTACACCACCTTTACCAGAAATGATGACGATTTTATTTTTTATTTTCTCCATATTAGTTCTTATGTTCTTTTCTCTCTCGTCCATCATCATTTCTTTTAGATTTATATCTGGAATTTCTTCTTCAGCCATAATCTATCATCATTTGCTATTTATGCATTGAAACTATTGGGGAATTATAATTTTTTGGTTAATTAATTATGAATTTCAAACTAAATTCTCTTATAATTTAATTTTAATCATGAAAGTTTTTATAAGGTATAATCTAAACAAATTTTAATTTCAATAAATTATGCATAACTGAAAGAAGAAATAAAAAAACTTAAGGTGTTATAGAATTCCAGTAAGCAACTTTATGGAACTTTACAAATTCTTACCTAAGACGAATTGCAAAAAATGTGGAAAACCAACGTGTATGGCTTTTGCGTTGGAATTATTACAAGGGAAAGTAAAAATTGATGATTGTACTCCACTTTTAGAGCCCAAATACAAAAAAAATTATGAAACACTGAAGGAATTAATAGGTTCTGAGGAAGGTAAGGAAAAAGAATTAAGAATTGATATTGATGAGGAATTATGTGATGGATGTGGAATCTGTGTCACTATTTGTCCTGTGAATGCGAGATATTGTCCTCCATCACTAAGCGGCAAAGCTCCTAATTACCCTCCTGAAAAACATCAACTATTCCAAGTAAAAAACGGAAAATGTGAATTATTAAATTTAGAATATTGTCGGAGAATAGAAGGTGAAGGTCAGGCAAGGGAGTGTCGTGTATGTGAATCTTACTGTCCGCGGGAAGCCGTAAAAATAGATTATGTATAAAATATAATTTTTGGTATTAGAATATGGTTGTAAGGAGAATTGAGTGTACGGGATGTTCACTTCTATGTGATGATATAATTGTTAAAACCGATGGTTTATATATCGATGAAGTTATCGGAGCATGTTTAAAAGGTAAAGAGAGGTTTGACCAGGTAGTGAGTAAAAACCGTATAACATCACCTCTTATTCGGAATAATGGTGAGCTAGAGAAAGTTTCATTTAATAAAGCTTTGGAGGAGGTTGTTAAAATAATAAAAAAATCTTTGAAACCAATATTATATGGGTTTTCAACCGTTAGTTGTCAAGCTCAATTCAAAGGGATTGAATTGGCTAAATTAATCAATGGTTTTATTGATTCTAATTCTACGATATGCCAAGGAAAAGTTCTTAATGCTGCAAAAAAGACAGGAATTACCTTAACAACAATAACAGAAGTGATTAATAAAGCGGATTTATTAATTTTTTGGGGAGCGAATGTAGCTGAGTCAATACCTCGATTATTGAATAAAACTTTATTTTCTCGAGGTAAATTCAGAATGACAGGTAGAGAAATAAAAACAGTAATTATTATAGATCCTGTTAAAACTGCCTCGTTTGGAGTTATGGGTGTACGTGATATCGCACTAAGAATTGATCACGGAAAGGATATTGAATTGATCCATGCATTAAAGGAAGAATGCTGTACACCTGATAGTATTCCTTCTAGTGGGGTTGCTGGACTAGATAGAGATGATCTAAGAAGGTTATTAATTCAACTGACAAATGCAGAAAATGGTGTAATTTTTGTTGGACAGGGTATCGTTGGTTCATATAAGGAATCGAACATCACGCAAGAATTGCTTGAATTAGTGCAAATGGTAAATGTAAAGCAGCAAAAGGGTCGTTTAGCAATAATAATGTTAGGAGGGCATTATAATATGGTAGGTTTCGATCATGTGGCTTTAAGTGTTTCTGGAAAGAACCATAGTTTACAGTATTTAGACTCCCAACTAGTAGACACTTCTGACACAATAATTTCAAAAATAGAGAATGATGATTTTGATTGCTCTATAATTGTTGGTACAGACCCTATTTCACATTTACCGTGGAAGCTAAGTAAGAAACTGGCTTCAAAACCATTAATTTTTATTGATAATAAGAAATCGGCAACATACAACGTGGCAGATATAATTATTCCTTCAGCAATTACAGGAATCGAAACTGGAGGACTTGCATATCGTTTAGATCATGTACCCATAGAATTAAAGCCAATATTAAATCCTCCTAGTAATGTATTATCAGATGAAGAGATACTTAATCAAATAGCTGAAATCTTAAAAGGAGGTTAAAGAAATGGAAATGATCCTTAATACAGTAAGAATGGTTGATTATGATCAAGTAAGAGAATATGCCTTTGGAGATGATAATTCATTAAAGGAAAATTTAGCAATTTGCTTTATACATCCAGAAGACTTCAATAAATTAAACCTAACTCCAAGTTTGAACTTAAAATTATCAAATGAAAATGGAGAAGTTGTTGTAAGTGTGAAGAATGATGACAAAATTCCACCAGGGACTATTATAATGCCTATTTCAATCTGGGCAAACCGATTGACTGGAATCAAAAATTATTCATTAATTTTCAAAAATATAAAGGTTAATACCGAAGCAACGAATGAGGTTGTTTTAGCCATAGATGATTTATTGAAATCCATCAAAGATTAATAAGAATGTAAAGGTAATGGAAATGAACAAACTCTTAATAAAAAATGGACTTATATATGACCCAATCAATAACATTTTAGGTGAAAAGAAAGATATCTTAGTAGAGTCAGGTAAGATTGTAGAGAAATTTACAAATAATGAAGATATAGAGGAAATTGATGCAACCGGAAAAACAGTTATTCCATCGGCTATTGATATTCATACTCATGTTGCTTCTCAGCAAGTTAATTGGGTAAGATTATTAGGCTCTAACAATGAAACGTTCAATAAAGAATGGCAAGGTCTTACTTTAAAAAACATCGCTCAGGATTATATTTCAATGGGTTACACTTTTATACTTGAAGCAAATGTTTTCCCTTCTTTAGCAAAACAGACTATATTTAACTTCCAACAGATCCCTGTATTGGACAAAGCAATGTTATTAAATATTAGTAATCTCTGGCCGCTTGAACTCGAGTTCCAAAGAGAGAAAACTGATGATATGGCCATATTTCTTTCTGATCTCTTATCAAAAACATATGCTTTTGGATTCAAATTATATAATCCTTTTGAATGTGAGATGTGGAATTTCAAAGAATTAAGAGAAGATTTTTCTAAACAAGGAAGATTATACAATTTCTCTGTTATTGACGTTTATATGAATGCCGTCAAGTGTGTAGAATCAATGGGCTTACCACATTCTACTCATGTTCATATTGAAGGATATGAAAATTCTATAGGATATAAAAACCTATTTAATGTTTTAGAAAACATTAATGCTTTGAAAATGGAAGCAAATCAAAAGACACGCCTCAAGATTAAAAGAGAACAGATAATGCATATTGCTCATGCAAATAGTTATGCAACTGATGGAAAGAATGAGCAGTTAATAGATTTTATGAACCAAAATAAAAATTTCACACTAGATCTTTCCTTTATAGGTTTTGATACAATAAATCCATTAATTACTTCAGATAGAAGAATAGTAAATTCAATGTTAACAATGGAAGCTATGGAAAATCCATCAAAACTAATAAGTTCAGCAATCGAGTTTGAAGGGGATTCCTTTGTTTCAATAAGAAAATTTGACAAAAAGAATTATCAAGATTGCATGTTATGGGCAAACGCTATAGATTTAGCATTAAACATTAAAAACAAATTACAAGTCAGTTTGTCATTAAATTTTCCAAATTATGCTAAAATAACAGATATCCCTGAAATTCTTACATGGTTGATTAATACAGAATCTAGACAAAATTTTATGAAAGGAATGAATGGGAAATTTCTAAAAGAATCTCCGTTAATAAACAATGAGAACGTAATGAGCTTCTCGGAAATTGTGCATATCACTCGTGTTGCACCTGCAAAATCCCTTGGATTAGGAAGTATAAAGGGGAATCTTGGTATAGGGGCTGATGGAGATCTCAACATCCTAAATTTAAACCTTGAAGAAACTTATTTATTAAAGGAAGTTGAAAAGTTCAAAAGGGCTTTTGCTAATATAGAATATGTAATAAAATCAGGTAGGATCGTTAAAAAACGAGATAATATAGACATTAAATTAAATGGTTCGATATTTTGGTCTAAAGGTGAACCAAAAATCGAAGGCAGAGATTTGGTTATGGCAAAAAAGAAGGAATTTTACCAAAAATATTCATCCTTATTTTATGATTCCTATAAAGTAAAAGCAGAAGAAAACTGCTTAAGAAGAATTGACTAAATCAATTTTATTTTTTATAAAATTTGATTAAAAAGAAATAATGCAAATAAATTATAAACTCAATGGGTAATCTCTATATTTTTCTATGGCTGCCCGGAACGCTAAAATATTCTCCCAGGGTACATTCAGAATGTTATGACTTGGACCTGCAAAATATCCTCCACCATAAGCAGCTGCTTTAATACATCTTTTTACTTCTTCTTCAACTTCTTTTGGTGTTCCAAAACTTAAAATTCTTGTAGAATCCATTCCACCCATAAAACTTACTCGATCTCCTAAGGTTTCTTTTAAATATGCTAAATCAACACCTGCAGCAGGTTCTAATGCTTGAATACAATCTAATCCAACATCAACCATATCTGGCAGAAGTTTATCAATGTACCCACAGGAATGCTGAATAATGAACATCCCATGTTTCTTACACTCTTGATATATCTTTTTATAATAAGGTAACATAAAGGTCCGAAAATTTTCAAGAGAAAACATTGCACGACCTTTATATCCTAAGTCATCGTAATAAAAAACTATATCTACTCCTGCTTCCGCGTAACGTTTAATATATGCTAAATTCGTCTTAGTATATTCATTCATAACTTCGTGAATAAATTGGGGGTTTTTCCGCATATGATAAGTAACCCTCCCAACTGTCATTCCTTCGAAAAGTGCTTCATTCATTGCGATCATTAATCTAGCCATTGGATAGAAGTAGGGAGAAAGACTCTCTACGAATTCTTCCCAAACTTTAGGTGAGTAATTCACATCATCATTAATACACTCAGAAGGTTTTCCATATTCATCCCAATAAGGGTGTAAAATTTCAGGAGTTGTAAAATAGCCATCTATATACCATTCATAAGTTAAACCCGTTTGAACTTGTTCAACTCGCTTAAATATTCTACCTGATGTCGGTATTAAATAACTTCCAGGGTATTCAGGTGGTCCTTCGGCAGTTACTGTTTTCATTCTATGTCTCCAAGGATCTATTGAATGACAATCCACATTCCAGAATCTCCATTCTGTTATATCTCCCGCCCATTTATAATTTTCTCTCGAAAAACTATTTTCTATATAGGTCCTATTTGCTTTATATTCTTCAGATTCTATAAAATATTGATAAGAAGTGCCTGTCCTTTCAAACCCAAGATAATGAATCGGTATCTTATCCGGCTCATCATCACGTTCTAAAGCTCGAATAACACGTTCTCGTTTTGACAAAACCATAATAAGAAAATTATTTTGATTATTTAAAAAAATATTTAATAGAAATTGATTTGTAATTTATATTAATCATTGAACTGAACTTAGGGAGAATAATATAAATTATAAAGAAAATGTGGATCCATTATGGATTTTGAAGAACTAACCGAACTTATTGTAGAACTAGAAGTGGATGATATAGCCGATGCAGTAAAAGTTGCGCTAGAAGAGGATAAAAAGGATCCATTTGAAATTTTAACAGCCTTAACTAAAGGTATGGATGAGGTAAGTCGTCGCTATGAAGAATATGAATATTTTTTGGGAGAATTAGTGTTAGCTGGAGATACTATGAAAGCAGGACTTGAAGTATTAAAACCGGCATTAGCTGTCTCAGATAGTTCGAAGGAAAAAACCAAAGTAGTAATTGCTACTGTTAAAGGAGACCAACATGATCTGGGAAAAAATTTGCTAGGAACATTATTGCTAAGTGCTAATTTTGAAGTATTTGATTTAGGTAGAGATGTGGATGCCGAAACAATAGTTGATAAAGTGAAAGAAACAGGAGCATCAGTAGTAGCATTGAGTACTCTGTTATCTATGACTGTAGATCAAATTGGGGTTGTTCATAAAGCGTTGCAAGATGCTGGATTACGAAACAAAATAAAACTTATAGTAGGTGGAGCTCCTTTGAACTTAGAGCTTGCTAAGCAGTTTGGGGCTGATGATTATGCTGATGATGCGATTTATGGAATTGATCATATTAAGAAATTAACTGAAAATTAGATGAAATTTGAAAAATAACTTATATAATAACCTAATATACTGATACAACTTATCGAAATTATCCAGTTTCTTTTAGTCTTTTTATTATAGGCTTTCATCTCTTCCTTTTCTTTTAGTTCAGCTTCCAGAGTTTGGTAATTTTGTTGAAGTTTTGGATCAATTACAGGATAATTATAAATACTATCATATGGCACCATACCACTATATGAAGTACTTGACGTTGCAGTTCCTATATTTGAAGAACTCCTAAATGTAAAGAAGGTTAAGTCTTTAATTCGAATTACTATATATAATAGTTCACATATTGCAACGCCTACAATAATATAATCTAAAATTCCATAGATGAATCCATTTAAAGGAATTAGAAGTATTCCTGGTAAAGCGTAAAAAGAACCACAGAATATTGCTCCGAACGAAAAATATGTATAAAAAGGATTTTTTGTTTTAAAGATATAGATTAATCCAATTACTATTAAAATAATAAAAGCATGAGCTAGAATTACTAGCAGTAAATATTCCGGAATTATCAAAACCATAAAACTCATAACATAAGCATTAAAAAAGCCAAAAAAAGCATCATAATACTGCATTTTCTCTCTCTTGTCAGACTTTTTATCCTTCCTTTTTTTTCCATAAAAACACTAATTTAATTTAATATTCAATTCAAACAATTTTGTCATCAAATAGATCTTATGAAATTTTATTTAAACTTTTATATTTACATAAAAGTTAAAATTAATTTAGAATGACATCATAATAACTGATCGATGATCATCTATAGTTCTTTTAGTTCAGCCTCTCGAGTTTGTTTTTGATGTGCCTCTAATACCCTAGGATTCTTTAAAGCATTATGAAGACTAGAGTCATATTGACCTCTTTCTCGGGCATCTCTAAACAAGGGAACAGGTTCAAATACTTTCAGACCAGTCTTTAGTGTTTATTTTGTTTTTCTTCCATTTTTGTATAACATTTAAATTTTATTCTATCTTTTTTTTTATTGCGAATCCATTCGAATAAGAACTGTAAGAAAAATAAGGTAATTTTATTCCTACAGATCTTTATTTGACCAATCAGATGAGATGAAAATCACATGAAAATAAAAAAAAATAGGTCTGTTTATATCTCCTTTATATTCTTGATTCTATTTAGTATCACCATTTCAGGTATTTTGAATATAAAATGTCAGAAAAATCAAATTTTTTATACAAATGAACCTTTCACCTCTGAGATTATAAATTATACCGATATTCAGT
>JBHLNR010000115.1:0-12529 GCA_048941385.1 Promethearchaeota archaeon | reverse complement strand
AAACAGAAACACCCATTTCAGGGCCTGGAATGTTTGCTTTTTGATACGGACGTGCCATTTTATTCAATTTCCTCTATTATTATTTTTAGCTATAAGTTGTAAAATTAATTAGTTGTATGATAACTATACTTAGAATTATTAAAGACAATTTAAAAAAATTGTTTTTATTAAGTTTAACTAGAAAAAAAAGGGAGATATAAGTAAAAATTGGTAAGATTCAAGTATAATTATTGTTATATATTTGGTTTTTTATCTTGCCAAGGAACGACTTCCTCAAATGCTTTCGAAACTTGAAGAATTAACAATTCTTGGAATCTCTTACCAACTATTTGTAATCCAATCGGTAGGTTACCATTTGTCCATCCACAAGGAATAGTAGCAGCAGGGTGCCCGGTGAAATTAAAAGGAAATGTGAATGCTTGCCACGCGGTCGGAGATACATCAATGTTATTTATTTGAGAGGGGTAAGGTATTCCTGAGTCAAAAGCAGGAATTGCTGTTGATGGAGTGAGAAGAATATCATAATCCTTAAAAGTGTCATATATCGATTGATAAAACTGACTGCGAACTCTCATAGAATCAGGTAAACTTGAAGCAGGAAATTGTAGTCCGGCTTCGACCCATGTTACCAAACCTGGATCTAATTTTTCCCTCCATTCTTCCAAATAAGGTTTTAATTCATATCCAAACATTACAAGCCACATTGTACTAAAAGCTACGGAGGGATCAAATTCCTTAAATTTTGCTTCCTCTACATCCCATCCAAAGGATTCAAATTTATAGACTGAATTATTTACTGCCCTTTCAACCTCTTTATTTATGACCTTTGCATAACCTAAGTCTAATGTATAACCAATCTTTAATTTATCTGGTTTTTCGTCTATGTGATCTGAATATTTAATATTATCTTCTGGTAGGGAATGTTTATCCCCTTCAAACGGTCCCTTCATTGCATCAAGCATTAACGCAGCATCAGAAACGTATCTAACAATTGGACCTATTACGGATAATGTCTGACCACTATGAAAGGTTTTCGGGTAAATTGGTACCCTACCAAAGCTGGGTTTAAGACCATAAGCTCCACAAAAACATGCTGGATGCCTTATAGATCCTCCTCCATCAGATCCTTGAGCTAGAGGTCCCATTCCACAAACTACTGAAGCGGCAGCGCCTCCACTAGAACCTCCTGCAGTCATTTCAAGATTCCATGGATTAGGGGTTATACCAAATATTAAATTGTCAGTTACTCCTTTATAACCAAATTCAGGAGTATTTGTTTTTCCTAGAATTACACAACCTGAATCCTTTAAACGTGTCACCACAAGGGCATCTTCTTCAGGGATGTGATGCTCATAGATTCTCGATCCATAAGTAGTTCTCACTCCTTTTACAGGGACTAAGTCTTTTATAGAGGTCGGAATCCCATTAAGAAGAGGTATCATTTCATTTCTTTTTACTCTATCATCCGCCTTCCTTGCCATCTCCCTTGCTAAATCGAAAGTTGTTGTACAATACGCATTAATAATTGGATTAATTTTTTCTATTCTCTCAATTATAATTTCAGTTATTTCTTGCGAAGTTAGTTCTTGGTTAGAGATTTTTTCTTTCATTTCCCAAGCGGACATAAAACATATGTTCTCTTTATTCATTTTCTAGACCTTGAAAATAAGTTATAAGATTATACAGATCTTAAATTTACACTCATTAAAAGAAGTTTCTTCTCACTAGTGTTAAAAAAATAAAAAAAAATTAGTCAAATTTAGGTTTCTTATCTTGCCATGGAGCGACATCTTCGAATGCTTTTGAAACTTGAAGAACAGTTAATTCATCAAATCGATCTCCCACTATTTGCATTCCAATTGGTAACCCGTCACTAGACCACCCGCACGGAATTGAGGCTGCGGGATGACCACTTGCATTTAATGGATAAGTAAAAGGAAGCCAGCCAGTTGCCGACATATTCTTACCCTTAATGATTATATCTGTGGTCATTGTTTCCACATTTGCATTTGATTTACCTAATTCAAAAGCAGGACATGCAAGGGTTGGAGTTATCAATATATCCACTTTTCTGAATATCTTGCAAATTTCCTCATAAATCATTTCCCTTTGAACTTCTGCTATCTTTATGTCTTTTACGGAAAATGTTAAACCAACATTTATCATATCCACAAGACCAGGATCCATTTTTTCTTTGGCATGCTCTAAATATGGTCCAAGAGAATAAGCAAATCCAGAAGTCCAGATAGTTAGAAATATCGATTCAGGATTCTTCAATCTTATTCTACTTTTTTCTATAGACCAACCGAATTCCTCAAACTTTTGTATTCCATCCAAAACAGCTTTTTCAACCTCAGGATCAAGAGCTTCTGCAAATCCCATGTCTAATGAATATCCTATCTTTAATTTACTTGGCTTCTCATCAAGCTTATCAACATAACTATAATTTGGTTTTGGAACAGAATATCTATCCGAATCATCTTGCCCTGCTATTACATCCAAAACTAGAGCAGCATCTTTTACATATCTTACAAGAGGTCCTCTATGAACAAATGTACCGAGATATCCCATTAATTTCATTTCACTCTGGGGAACTCTACCAAAAGTAGATTTAAGGCCATAAAGTCCACAAAAGCAACTAGGGATCCTAATTGAACCTCCCCCATCGGATCCTATACCAATGGGACCTAAACCTGAAGCTACAGCACCAGCGGCACCACCGCTAGACCCTCCCGTTGTTCTCTCTAAATTCCACGGATTCCTAGTAACCCCAAAAATCAGGTTATCAGTTTCTCCTTTATAGCCAAAAGCCGGTGTGTTTGTCTTCCCCAAAATAACAATACCTGCATCTCTTAACCTTCTAACTATAGCTGCATCCTCTCTCGGGATATTATTCTCGAACAAATAGCTACCATATGTGGTTCTAATACCTTTGGTGTCCGTCTCATCTTTTATAGAAATAGGTACTCCATGTAATAAACCTAATAGCACCCCTTCTTTAACATCTTTATCTGCCTTTTTTGCCATTTCTCGAGCTAACTCAAATGTAGGTGTACAATAAGCATTAATTATAGGATTGATTTTTTCTATTCTCTCAATGATAATTTCAGTTATTTCTTCAGAAGTTAGTTCCTGGTTTTTTATTTTTTCTGCCATTTCATAGGCAGGCATATAGCAAAGTTCTTCTTTTTTCATGTCTAACATAATTAGCCCTTCTATTCGTGTAAATCTAATTTAAATTAAGATTTTAAATAAATAGGAAGAAGATTTAATATAAATATATTAGTTTTTTAAATTTGAGCTGATAAGTCGCTAAATAGAATAAAGAGTGAAAAATATATGTGCGAATTTAAAATTATTAGAAAAAATGACAATGTTCAGATATTGGAGGACATTGTAGTACTATCTTACAATGAGGAAAGTAAATTAGTTTTAAAAGATGTAATCGGGATGGGAGAAATCTTAGAATCGGCACTAATATTAGATGTGAACACTGTAAATCAGAAATGTGTAATCTTAGAACATCCTATTATAAAAGATTTTGTTAATTTATTAGCTAAATTAGTGGATAGTACTGTGATTAAATCAGATATAGATCTTTTTATAAAACAATTGGAATTAGTGAAAGGAGAGGTTCCCAAATGAGGTTTGACACAGCGTTTTATAAGGATATCAATGAGTTTTATGATATAGTATTACCTTTCTTATTAAAAAAAGAAGTTGAAAATAGTCTTCAAATATCAATCCTCAATGCACTCAAAATCAATATGGAGAGATATGGTAAAGAACCTCCCATCTTATGTACAGTAAGTATAAACGATGAAATTAAATTAGTCTCCTTTAGAACACCTCCATATAATCAGGTCTTATCATATACAGATGAGTTAAAAACCATTGATATTTTAATTGATACTTTAGGTAAAACAACAACTGAAATCCCTGGTGTTTTGGGATTTAAAGAAGGAGCAAAAAGATTCAATCAGTTATGGTGCAAAAAAAATAAAATTAAATCCAAAATTTCATTAAACGAAAGACTTTATAAATTGGAGAAAGTAGCTCCAAATACTTTAGGAAACAAAAATTTCATCAAAGCTACAGATACATATGAAAATATTATTCTTCAGTGGGCGAGAGAGTTTTTATTAGAAGCTCTTCCTGATAGAACACCAGAAATGAATAAGCGATCCTTGGAACACAATAAAGAAGATATTGATGAGGGGAGAATTTTCTTGTTATTTGATAATGATGTACCTGTATCAATGGCGCGTAAAGCAGGAAAGTCCCCTAATGGTAATGCTATTAATCTAGTTTATACACCACCTCACCTAAGAGGGAAGGGATATGCAACAGAATGTGTGGCAAAATTATCTAAACTTTTATTAGAAGAGGGAAATAAATATTGCTTTTTATTTACAGACTTGAGTAATCCAACTTCTAATAGTATCTATCAAAAAATAGGGTATCGTCCTATAATGGATGTTGATGAATATCACTTTGTTAAATAATTTGATAAAATCAATTAATTTTAAGTGTTAATAAATAAAATAAAATAAAAAAAAGAAACGAGAAAGTCTCCTGATTTTCTCCTGAATATTTTTTGATTTTTATTTAGGTTTATTTTTTTGGCGGAAGAATTTCAATCTCAATTGAAGATACATTATTATTTGTGCCATCAGTATTTGTAATGGATTCTGTATCAATCAGAATTTTTCCATAGGTTGCACCTTTTACGAATTTATTTATTAGAATCTCTGCAACATCCACAGCTCGTGAGATAGAACGTCCTCGAGCAAGTAATCTTACAGGTTTTTCATTTAAGACAACCATAGCAGCCATTACATAATTAATTGATTTCTTTCTGCCTATAAAAACTTTTGTATCATCTTTTTTAGCCATATAATATCACCTTTTCGATGCTTACGTTAAGATTTTCTTTTTTATACTTTTCGTACTCTCTTTTTTCTTAATTCTAATTAGCTATTGGTAAAATATCAATTACTAATTAAGTTTAATTAGCGTTATTTAGATTTTAAAATTTATCAATTTTTAGGGGTTTTTTTTAGGGATTTTTAGGGATTTTTTAGGGAATTTATGAATACTATAATCCAAATAATTACACAGCAAAACTCTAATTAATTTTCAATTAATAAAAAATAATAATAGACTGTTTCAATTTTAGTGATTTATAGAAAAATGTTGAAGTTCATAACTAACTATACGAGTTATTAAATTAAATGCCTATAAATATTACCGACTTCATCTCTAAAGGTTCTGAGGGATTAAAAAAAAGGGATTTAGTCACATCTCCGAATCTAAAAGCAGTCTTTATTAAGATTAACCAGCATTTATATGGAAAACTAAAGTATACTGATACAGATACAAGAGCTCGTTCAAAACATGTCATTAATCTTTTATTATGTAAGTTAGTTGATGAAGTCTCTAAAAATCTTGATGAAAATGTAGATTTTTGTATAAGAGAAGGGGAAACCTCACATGCATTATATGTCAGAATTAGGAAGTTTTTTGATGAAAAAGTTCGAAAAAAATATAAAGATATCCTTGATGAAGATGAGCAAATAAAACTAACAAAAGAACTGGTTTATTTAATAGTGGACGAATTACAGCATATCTCCCTACTTCAATCTTCTAAGGATATTTTTAGCGACGCTTTTGAAATATTTGTAAGTAAAATTTTAAAAGATGAGGCTGGGCAATTCTTTACTCCCCCAAATATAATAAAATTCATGGTTAACTATCTAAATCCAGAACTTAATTCTAGAATTTTAGACCCTGCTTGTGGACATGGAGGATTCCTTCTTGAAAGCAAAGATCTGTTATGGAGCAAATGTAAATTAGAAAGCGAGAGAACTGAAGCTGTTTCAAACCTATATGGTATTGATAAAGATTTATTCTTAGTAAAAATATGCAGGTTATATTTAGACATTTTAAGTAATGGAAAATCAAATATTTTTTGCGAAGATTCACTGGATCCAAGTAGTTTTAGAAGCGAAGCTAAGAAAGTAATAAAAGATGATAAATTTGATTATATTTTTACTAATCCTCCTTTTGGGGTTAAAATACCTATTAATGATGGCATGATATTAACAAACTATGAGTTAGGCCATTCTTGGAAAAATACCAATGGTAAATGGGTAATGCAAAATAAGCTTTTAAAACAACAACCTCCTCAAGTTTTATTTATTGAAAGATGTATTCAATTGCTTAAAGACAAAGGAAAATTAGGGATTATTCTGCCTGAAGGAATATTTGGAAATTCTTCAGATCGTTATATCTGGGAATTTTTATCTTCTAAAGGTATAATTCTGGGGATAATCTCATTAGATCAAAATGCTTTTCAACCTTATACTTGCAATAAAACTAGTATCTTATTTTTTCAGAAAATAAAGAATATCCCAAATGACTATCCCATAGATTTCGCTATTGTAGAGAATGTAGGGCATGACAAAGATGGGAAGATTTTGTATAAACTTAATAAAGATGGGAGTAAAGAAATAGATTCTAACGGAATTGCTATTATAAATGATAACTTAACTAATTTGAATCTTAAATTAAAGGAAGCTGAGCACTTTAATTACCTAAAAAATCAAAATATTTTTAAAATCAACTTTAATCAGATTAAGAATAATATTTTTATTCCTGTTTATTATACAGGAGTTGAAAAAACTTTGAAAAAACTTGGCACTAATGAGTCAGTTATTCTTCTCTCAATCAAGGAATTAGCTGAGAAAAGGATACTCTATACTAACAAAGGAGGTTACCTACCTCGGGGAGATGAAATTGGCTCACATCTTTATGGATTGGGCGATATTCCGTTTATTCGAACTAGTGAAATTAACGATTGGGAAATTAACTTAGATTCATATAAGAAAACGAGTGAAGAAGTATACAATCAATATAAAGATAAACAGAATATTGAAGTCGGCGATATACTCCTGGTAAAAGATGGTGGACCAAATCTAATTGGTAAAACTGCCTATATTACCGATTTGGACAAGAAGATTATCATTCAGAGCCATATCTTTCAAATTAAAATCCTTAAAAATGACGAGTTTATCGATTCATATCTTCTTTTGTATTTACTAAACTTGGAAATCGTACAAAAACAAATTCAAGCGATTACTTTTGTTCAAGGAACAATAGCTACGATTGGAAATCGAATCATGGAAGTTGTCTTACCATTTCCGTCAGATCTAAATAAAAGAAACGAAATTTCAGATTATATAAAGAAAATAATTGAGGAAAAAAAAGGGATTAAGAAAAAAATTAGAGAATTATCATTGGGACATTTTATGAATTAGTTCTTTAGATTTAATTTTTTAAGAGTCGGTATCATATTCCTCTGACATTAGATTTACACAATGGTTTTTAGATTATTGATATCTTAAATTGCAGATGAATTATAAACTACAAAATATTAAACTTGAATATAAAAAATGAAGATTGAAAATTTTTCGATGGAGTCTTATAAATCTGTAATTGATTTATGGAAAAAAGCAGGAATTAGCGTTGGTTCTTCTGATTCTAAAGAAGAAATTGAAAAAATGCTGAAAAGAAATCCTAATCTCTTATTAATTGGAAAATTAAATGAGAAAGTAATTGCCGTAGTAATGGGGGGATTTGACGGTAGAAGAGGATATATCCATCATCTTGCTGTGGATCCAATGCATCAAAAAAGGGGGCATGGAAAAAAGATCATGGAGGAATTAATAAACAATTTTCGTAAAATGGGAGTACATAAGATTCATTTGTTTATACAGAGAGATAATCAAGAAGTAGTAAACTTTTATAAGAATTTAGATTGGCAGGTTAGAGACGATTTGATTATGATGAGTTTTGTGCCAGATGAAAACCTCTATAAAATGCGTATATAGATTTAGATAAAAAATAGTTAAAAATGTGTTTAAAAATTAGAACCGCACTTTTTGCATACATTTTTTTTACCATACATAGGAGAATGACCAATATAACCTAGTACCTTTGATTTATCCTCTTCAGACTTAATATCTTTCCCTACAGCACCACAACTCGGGCAAATCAGTCTATCTTCACTCGTATATTCTGTTGGTGCTGCTGGTTTTAATTCAGCTAATTCACTTTCAGCTTTAGCTAAATTAGTTTTTTGGTCTTCAATCAATTTTTCTTTATCAGAAATATTTTGTGTAAGTTCATTTAATTTTGAATCTTTTTCGGATAAAGAACTATTCAATTCATTGATTTTATTATTTAGGGTTTCAATCTGTGCTTTTAAATCTCCTACTTCAGCACTGATACTATCTTTCGCAGATGTTAAATCTTTAACCTGATTTTCTAACTCTGATATTTCAGTTTTCCCTTGTTCTAACTCAGAATTCAAACTGGAGTTTTCATCTTTCAAATTTTTAATTTCTTCATCTTTTTTAGTCAGGATCACTTTAAGATCAAATATTTCTGTTTCATATTCTGCGACTTTATTTTGTAATCCTTTTACAACTTTATCATCTAAACTTTCAGTTAAGTCTTTCATTTCATCTTGAGAAATAAAAAAGACACCTCTCAACTATATCTTATAAAATCTTACAAAAATTTTATAATAGAATTTATATTTAAGCTTTATTTTTACGATATTTTATGTGAATGGTGAGGGATGTATTTTCTCAATAAATTTAGAGATCATCCAACAGAGATCGCTATGTTTCGTTCAATTGTTGTATCATACTTAATTAAAAGTTGTTTTCCCACAAATTCTTGATTCTCTAAATCTTTGAGTAGTTCTAGTTTATTAACAAAAGCTATTGCACGATTTCCATTTTCAAGAGAACCAACGACAACACCTCTTTTGAGTTGTCCAGTTCTTTCATAGAGAATCGAATAACCTTCAACAGTTAGTTTACCATTTGCTTGTTCAACAGGTTCGGGCAAAATTTCTTTTAAAATTGAATTTTGAGTTTCAGAGTCATCTCGAACACCCCATTGTATGCTAGGTGGTTCTTTACCATAGATTCCAATTGATTGTATAGTGTTATAACCACCATTTGCTATAATCATCACCTTTAAAGAAGGATTATTCTGAACTGCATCAACCGTGTTGATAATTGCATGTAAGGAATAATTACTTAACGGAGTACCAAAAAATGGAAGACCTCCTGTAAGTGTTAGATCACGTGGATCATCTTCCTTAATTCCAAGTTCCTTCATTAGGATCTCTACAATAGAAGGAAAACAACTATATAAATCAAACTTGTCAATATCCTTAAGATTTAACCCTGCCTGTTCCAAAGCAAGGCGTGTTCCTTCTCTTGCTGCCGGTGATTGATCAAGTCGTGGACGTCGAGAAAGATCGTCGATATTTCTGAACGTTGCCCCCCCCATTATATAGATCCATTTTTTTCTATCTATATTTAGAGACTCTGCAATTTTTTCACTTGTAAATAAAATTGTTCCTGCCTGATCTACGAAATTGTTAGCACACATACGTTTAGTATAAGGATATACAACGAGTCGATTCTCAAGTGAGGGTGTAATAATTTCTTCAGCAGTATAAGACTTCCGAGTCCAACTATAAGGATTTTTCGATGCTATCTTAGAAAATTTTTCAAAGAGCTTTCCCATATATAATTTGTGTTCTTCGACACTGCGTCCAGAAGATGCTCTTAATGCAGTTTCGAAAATTGCATAAGCTGTAGTTGGATAATATAATTGATATCTTGAAACATTTGGTGCTAATTGCCATCTTTCTCCGTTAATATAGGCGGGATCCTTTTTCTCAGGCCAATGATCAGGAGGAGCTTCTTTAAATACTTTTCTTATTGAATAAGCAGCTTCTCCACCGGTGATGAGAATACAACGATGTTCTCCATTGGCAATTGCCTTAGCGGCTCGATTAGCTAAGATCTGGGGGCCTTGTCCCCCATTGAATAAATAGATTTTTTCTTTAGGGGAAATATTAAGCCTTCTACCAAGTTCTTCAGGAGCATCTTCATATGACCATGAACTTATATTGACCATGTATATTGCGTCTATAGAATCGACAATGTTTTTAGCTTGTGTATCTTCTATTGCAGCCTGTCCAGTTTTAACCATTAAACTGAGCGAATCAAGAGGTTTAGGTGTTCCTTTACGTTGAGTAAATTGTGCAGCTCCAACTATAATTGGGATATGCTTTTTCCCCATGCTTAGTTACAATCCTCCTATTGATATAGTAAATTTCTTACATCTATTAAAAATTCGTTAATTTTAATTATACATCAAAATAAAATTATTATCAAAAAGAAAATTTAGAACAGCTTATAATTAAATGTGAATCTTACAATGAAAAAGAAAGTTGCGATAATTGGGGTTGGAATTACACCTTTTAAGGCAAGGTATTTAGATAAAACTTATTTTGAATTAGCTTATGACGCTACAAAAATGGCTCTAGAAGATAGTAATAAAAATGGCGCTGAGATCACTCATAAAGACTTACAATCTACTGTATATGGTATTTATAACGAACTTTTTGAGAGACAATTTATGCCTGATATTTTTGTTAATAGCTATTTAGGGATGAATAATAAAGCTGGAACACGAATAGCATCAGGTGGGGCTACTGGAGGGTATACTGTGAGAATGGCTTATGCTGAAGTTGCTTCAGGGCTCTCAGAACTATGTTTATGTATTGGTGTTGAAAAATGTAATGATTGCTATGATGAACAAACAGGAACTACCACGCCTGAAGTATTAAATTCTATTGCTTATTCAGCAGATATGACTTATGAATATCCAATGGGAATGATGGCAGCAAGCTCTTATGTAAGTATGGTTAATGCTCATTTTGAGGAGTTTGGAAATCCTACTGAGGAACAAATGGCACTTGTCTCTGTAAAGAATCATGGAAATGCGGTAAATAATCCTAATGCCCAATCACCTATGAAAATCACAGTTGAAGATGTGATGAATTCAAGAATTATCTGTTACCCTTTTAAATTGCTGGATTGTTGTCTCTATTCAGAGGCTTCAGCAGCATTGATTTTAGCAAATGAAGATAAAGTAAAAGAGTTAAAGGTTGAAAACCCTATTTGGATAACGGGAGTAGGTGCTGCTAATACAGATTGTTTTATAGGAAATAGGGAAGATATGGGACGCTTATATTCCAATATATATGCGGCTAAAGTTGCTTATAAAATGGCAGATTTAGATTATAATAAGATCAAAAATCAAATTGATTTAGCAGAATTACATGATGCTTTCTCAGGACAAGAGGTTATCTCTTATGAAGAATTAGGATTTGTTCCTTTTGGCAAGGGTGGTGATTGGATTGAGTCAGGAGGCCCATTAATGGATGGTGAATTACCATGTTGCCCTTCAGGAGGGCTTATTGGATGTGGACACGCAGTAGGAGCTACAGGGATAATGTCTACGGGGGAAGCGGCATTACAATTAAGAGGAGCGGCAGGAAAACATCAATTAAAAACAATTGAAAATGGAAGAGCAATTTCTCATTCAATAGGTGGTCCTGGTGCTGCGTATGCTGCTGTAATTGTAATGGAAAATGAGGAGGGGATAAGCAAAAAATGAATAATGAATTTCAAGCACATGAGATAAGAGATATAATTAAAATTAACTATAAATATACAATGGGAGGCCAATCTAAATTTTTCTTAGAATTGATGATGAATAAAAAAATATTAGGAACAAAGTGCACAAAATGCGGAAAAATATGGATGCCTCCGCGGATAGATTGTTCAGATTGCTATGTTCCTGCCAACTGGGTTGAACTTAAGCACACAGGGATCATAGAAGTAAGTACAATTGTATGGTTTACAACCTCAGCATTCATTAAAAACATACCATACGCAACAGGATACATTAGATTAGATGGTGCCGATACTGCTTTATTACAGGGGATTTTTTCAGAAAATCTAGTACCTTCAAAGATTAAAAAAGGGAAGCGAGTAAGAGCAGTTTTTCAAAAAGAACGCCAGGGCAAAATGACAGATTTTTTCTTTGTTCCTGAAGATGAATATGAAAATTGGATAAGTAAACCCGAATATGAAGGAGGAGAGTAATAATGGGAATAGCCAGTGAGAGTTTAGAAAAGATAGTTAAAAAGATGAATAAAATCCCCAAAGCTCAACAAGTTTTTGTTACAGATGTTGGAGGAAAGCCAATAAATTGGAATATGATATTTCAATTTAATTTAAAGGGTGAAGTACCCTTCTACTTGACTATAAAAGAAAAGAATGTTAGTATTACTCTGGGAACTGCAATTGAAGCTGGAATTATAATGACTGGAGATAATAATGCTATCGTAAAGATTTGTAATGGCAAAGGAGATTTTACTCACGCAATCAGTCGGGAAGAAATCACAGTCAATAAGGGTAAAGTTATTGATGTCATAAGATTAACAAGAGCAATCACAATTGTTTTAAAAATTAAATAATTTAACAAGGGTAATCATTTTTGGATCCCATTAGAGTAGTTGTTTCTTCGATCCATTGAGATAAATCTTTATCAACTCTACAGAAGGTGACTATTTTATCTAAATCCTTAA
>JBHLNR010000298.1:0-3102 GCA_048941385.1 Promethearchaeota archaeon | reverse complement strand
TCAAGATTTATCATCAAATCCATGTAAACAAACGGAACTTAGAGAAAATTGCTTTACTTTTGGAAAATCTGCTAATTTTGTGGTTGAACAAGGTTTTGGCAGAATGATATCTAAAGAAAAAGCAATTGTAATTTTAAAAAAATCTCAAGAGGATGGACTCGTTCATAAAGCTTGGCATCCTCACTCTGATTTCTCTAAAGAAGAAACTGGTATTTGTAACTGTTGCAAATGCTGTTGCGGAATTTTTGATTGGTGGAGAATTGGAACGACAGCTATGATAAACTCAACTAATTTTTTAGCAAAAATTGATAAGAGCAAATGTATTGGATGTGGTACTTGCCTTGAGAAGTGTCCTGTAGAAGCAATACAAGGAGATGTCAATAATAAAGCGGAATGTGATCCAATGTTATGTATAGGGTGTGGCGTTTGTGCTTACTTCTGTCCAGAAAATGCGATAAATTTACTAGAGGGAACAAGAACCGTCTTTGTACCTCCTCCCAGATTAAGAAGTTAAAGTAATTCTAACCTATTTATATTATTTTTACATTATAATAATAATTCTGTAAGAACAGAAAAATTAATTAGCTATTTAATTTTCTTTTTAGCTTAATAGAAACGATAGCATTAGATTTTATTATGAGTAAAAATATTTGCATTGAATTTAGGAATATATCAAAAAAGTATAAAGATCTACTCGCTTTAAATGATGTTTCATTTACAATAAATAAAGGGGATGTATTTGGATATATTGGTCCAAATGGTGCTGGAAAAACAACTACAATTAAAATTTTAGTAGGCCTTATAACTGAGTTCAGTGGAAAGGTCTATATTTATGGAAAAGACATTCAAAAGGATCATAAAGATTTACATAAACTTATAGGATATCATCCACAAGAAGCAGGTTTCCAAGAATGGCGTACTGTTGATCATGCTTTTAAGACTTTTGGTCGTCTTTCTGGGCTTGATTCAGATTACCTTGAGAATCGAACTGAAGAAATATTAAAGTTAATTGGGCTTAGCGATTTCAGATATAAAAAAATTGTACACCTTTCAGGCGGTATGGTTCAGAAATTAAGACTGGGACAAGCACTTCTTCATGAACCTGAAATTTTGATTATGGATGAGCCATTATCTGGCTTAGACCCGCAAATGAGATATCAATTTAAGGAGATCATAAAGAAATTGGCTAAAAGTGGGATAACAATTTTGTTTTCTTCCCATATTCTTAGTGATGTCCAAGACATAGCTAATAATATTGGCATATTAAGCAAAGGACAAATAATGAAAATAGGTTCTCCAGAAGAGCTCCAAACTAGTTTTCACATAGGAAATATACTAGAAATTGTTGTAGCTAAAAATACACCTCTTTGTGATAATTTAGAAGAAATATCAGGAGTTGTCTCTATAGAAAATTTCAACAATACCAGACAATTAGTTCATCTGAATTCTGATTTTGATATTGATTTAATACTAAATAATGTCTTAAGAAAAATAACTGAGCAGCAATGTCGAATTAGAAGTTTCAAATTATTAAGGCCTAGTTTAGAAGAAGTTTATTTAAAATATGTAGGAGGTGAAACTACATGAGTTTAAAGTTACTCTTTTTAGACGAATGGAAGGGATATGCAAAATCTAAAGTTATGATTGTATTATGGATTGGTATGCCCTTATTATCATTTCTATTGCAATTTATCGACCCAACTCAATTAGAAGGAATGCCTATTTCACTTTTAGTTTCTATTGTTGTTACTAGTATTGGAGGAACTCTTTCTGCGATAATGTTGAGTACTTCAATAGTTAATGAAAAAAATCGTCATGTTTATGAATTATTTCTAATAAGACCAGTTAAACGTAGTAGTCTATTATTAGCGAAATTTTTAGCTGTATATTCATGTCTAATCATTGCTATATCAATATCTCTCGCAATTGGTCTTATAATCGATGGATTTACCGGTAATTTATCAGAAATTGAGTGGAATATGACAGCTGAGTCTTTAATTGTCGGAATTTCTTCAATGGCGATAACATGTTCAATTGGCATTTTCTTTGGTGTTTTAGTTTCATCGGTGCCTGTTGCAGCAATTCTATCCGTATATTTAGGTAGCCAATTATCAACTCTAATAATTTTACCTACTATCTTTATAGAGTTTTTGAATACTCAATTATTAGCTTTGACTTTGGGACTTACTCTTACAACTATAATAATGACTATAAATTTAATCTTATTCAATAAGAAACAATTTTAGAATAAAATTAATTTATTCATTATATATAGTTCTAATATTTAACTTTTTAATGAATAAGATATTATTTTAAATAATATAGTCGAATAGATTGGTGAATATAATGGAATTTGATGACAATGAAATAACCCCAGTTTCTGATGATGAGATTGTAAGTATAACAGAGTATTTTAAAGCCATTGCTCACCCAAAAAGGCTAAATATACTATATTTTCTAGCTGTACAAAATTCCTGTGATTTTGCAAGGTTAAAAAAACTTACAAAATTAAGTAAAACTGCACTGGCGAATCATATTTCCCAACTAGAGAGTTTAAAACTAATTGAAAGGGTAGATAGAGGTTATTATGAAATCACTACTGATGGAAAAAAACTAGTTAATAATACAATAAGACTCTATAAAGATTCACAAATCAGCAATATCAATGCAACGCAATTAATAGGGCAACAATATATGAGGTTCGTCTCAAACATCAAAATGCTTAGCAATGTAGAATTTAAAAGGTATCGGGTGTCTCAATTGGCATCATTACATGGTTGTTTAGAATATCTAGGGATTAATATGACTTGTCAATGGTTATTTGGAGTTACTGGTCACGCTTTTATAATCAATATAAAAGACCTCGTTTGTCCTAGTGGGCCCGCAGCTTGGAAAATCGATATGATAATAGATTTAGTTCCCAATATAGGAATTAATATTGATAAATTTATTGCAATAAAATGCGAACCTGATTATAAAAAAAAATTAGATGAAGGGTGGGATTTTGTTAAAACATCAATTAATCAAAAAAATCCTTGTTACGGTTGGCAAATTGGTGAAATTAAGGAATTTTATATAATTTATGGATATGATAACATCGGA
>JBHLNR010000114.1:0-12637 GCA_048941385.1 Promethearchaeota archaeon | reverse complement strand
GATAATAAAGATTTTATAACTTCTGAGGAATTAAAAAAATATTGTGAAGATTTATATTTCAATTACAATATGATTAGCAATTATTTAATATCTCGTGGTTATTTATTAAATATTTTAGATAATATTTACTATGTTAAAACGCTTGAGGAATTTAACCAGAACAAGATAAAATATTCTGTCCTAGAACTTGTAGAAAAGGCATTAAGGAAAAAGAGAATTAAAAACTGGTACTATGGACTTTATACTGCTTTAAGATTAATCAATATTGATTATAAAAATAAAGATGAGTTTTTCTATTTAATCAATGACAAAATTGAAGGTCAAAAGCCAATTAAAATTTTAGGAAAAGAATTTAGGTTTTTACGATTTAAAAATACCTTTTTCAATTTTGGAATATTGAATAAGAAAGTTAGATATTCAAACCTCGAAAAAACTATTTTAGATCTTATATATTTATGGGAAATTAATCATTTAAATGAAAATAAAATAATTATTGAGATATCTAAATTGATGGATGGAATTTTGGAAGAAAAGATATTAAAATACTCCAAATATTATCCGAAATCAAACCAGAAAATATTGAAAAATGCATTAGCAAAGTTTTTTTAACACATAATGATCTATTTAGACTTCTTTTTAATCAAATTTAAATAATTGAAATAATTCAGTTCTAAAAATAACAAGGTTAAAAAATTTAAGAGAAGATACTAAATCTCATCATCAGATATTTTTTGATTGATATAGTCAATAAGAATTAAATTATTCGGTTTTAATTTAATTTTTTCAATATCATTTGATATTTCATTTGATATTCTTTTCTTCTTCGAACGCTTTTTTATTCTGGAAATTATTTTCATTTTTAACTTTTCAGACACAATATTTATATCCTTTTTCTTAGTTTCTTTAATTGGTTATTCAACTCCTTGTTTCTCAAGATAGACTATAATTAAAATTAAGATTTTAATCCCCCATTGGTTTTTTTAAAAAAATTGAATAAATTATAAAAATATTAGTTCTTCCTCTTTATCATGGATTATTTTTACCCTTATAAGCTCTAATCTATTAATTTCTTCAATTAATTTTGATACAGCTGCTTCAATGATATCTTCATTTTTAACCCCTGTGCATACGTATTTACCCGTTGAGAAAAGTAAGAAGACAGCTTTTGGATTCTTCATATTATATATTAAACCTGGAAAGATTTCGGGTTCATACATCGCATATTCTAATGCAATCGCAGCCTTATTCAAATCTATCCTTGAATGTAAGTCTCCATTTGCTACAATATTTTGAATTTTTATTGTAGGAGTAAGTATTTTAATTCCAATTTTTTTCATCTTTTTTTTTAGTATATTGGCTGCAACAGGAGCCTCCTGAATGGCCTCAAGTCCGGTTATAACCATTTTTCCTGTTGAGAAAAGCAAAAAGGTAACACGAGGATTTTCTTGTCTAAAAATTAAACCAGGAAATCTTTCTGGATTGTATTCAGTATCTCGAAATTTTTTCGCAATTTTTTGAAGATCTAGCCTTTCCGAAATTTGTAGAGTTCCAGTTGCTACAACATTATTAATTTTGTAATCTAATTCCTCCTTTAATTCACTATTTTCATGTAGATCTTCTATATCTGCCATATCTATCTCCTATTTTCATTTTTTATCAACTTAATAATTTCTTTTTCATATATCTCATTCCTCCCAGTTTTATCAATCTTTTTAAGCAATCGGTTAAGCTGTCTTTTGGCAATAGGTCGAAGAGATTCGAATTCAACCTTAAAAGACTTACTCTCAGAATTATTAGTATTTTCTTCTATTTCCTTAAATTTCAAATGTTCTCTATAAATCTTACCTCTATAATGATATCTTTTACATTTTCTACAATAATATTTTAGCATAATATTCTCTTTTTCTTTTTTTATGTCAATAATCTTTTACCTTTGTGAGTTTTAGTTCAGATACAATATCATACACTCGTTTTATGAAATTTTCGTCTTTATTCATTATATCACCAATAAGTTTATGTAGTATTCTTCAAAATTCATTTAGTAGCATTAACCGCAGAATTTTGGTAATTTTTTTTTTATTAACCTTTAAATTAACTTTTTGGATCAAATTTTAAAGCGAATTTCTTAAACAGTGAAAGAATTTAATTATTTGGTTCCATTTGAATATACTAAGTCATATTCAAAATTAATTTAAAGGAATAATTGCGGTAAGTTGATATCAAATCATTTTTGTTTCTAATTCATAAAAAAAAATTAGGATATTTAAGATTTACGGAAAATTAGTTTAATATTTTAATACTTTTTTAAATTGACCTTTTAAAATAATGAGGTTATTCTATTGAAGAAGAGTTTAAAAAAACCGGCTATAACTTATGCATCCAATAAATTTTAATACGGTTTTTTGATTAATTTTAAAATATAGATTCTATTGTATCATAATGTAATGTAAAATTATTAGGATAATAAATGAAATGAGTATTTATGCTGACGATGTAGTAAGCTTTACTTCAGTGTTGAAAATAGCATATAATTTTCTAACTGGAAGAGAATATTTAATGAAGAAAAAAACCAAAGAGAAGAAGAAAATCATCTCAGTTGCTTTAGGATTTCCCGATCTAGTTTTTGCTGCTGATTCTATTCCCGTTTTTCCAATAAGAATGGAAAAATTCAAAATTAATCTCTATTTATTGGCACTCAATACCGCAAAGAATTTATTTGGTTGGAATATCACTACAAATCTTTTAGGTATAGCACGTCAATTAGATTTTTTGAAGATTGTTGACTCTGTTATAAATGATGTCTTAGGAACAATAAATCAAAAATATAACAGCATGTATAATTTAGGAGTTAAAGACGAAAAACCTAGTAACTTATGTTATGGTGTAAATGCTATTTACGGTATGCATAAATCACAATATGAAAATATAGATGCGAATTTAAAATTCACAATAAGATGTAATGAGTGGAATAAATACTCAGAATCTTTAAAAACTATAATCCCTAATCAAATTTGGGTAGATATTCCAACTATTAAAAATGATAATCAGGAGATATCTTTAGAAATAATGAGAGATAACATTGATAAAGCAATTAATGAATTAGAAAATGTTACCGGAAATATTGTTTCAGATAATAGTTTAAAAAAACAGTATCGTATTGGAAATCAGGTAAAAAGGTACTATAAAACTATTTTACATGATATAAGTTCGTCAGATTTTTACCCTTGTAATCCTGCTACGTTTGCAGAAATTTTAGGCCTTCTTACCATTTCTTTCCAGGATTATAACTCCAATGCTCAAAGATACTTAGAAAATATGAGTCAGCTGGTTAAAGAAATGAGAGAACGTATAAAAAAAGGGATTGGAGTGGATGTATCAACTACTCCTCGGTTATTGTTATCACCTATATTTAACGGATGGGAACCGGAAACTCATGAAATTATCTACAAATCTGGAGGAAGAGTTATTTATGCAGACTGGGAAATTTTAGGACTATTAGAAGAAATACCCGTTTCTAAAGATTCAGATCCCATCACTGACTATGCTCATTTTCTTTTGAATGCTTCAAGTAAAGGGATTCATTGTTTGAAGAATTGTGATGCATTGGTTAAATCGTATTTAGATTATATAAAAAAATGGGGTTTTAATGGGATCATTTTCAATCGGCTGCTTGATTGTCATACAAATTATTCAAACTGTTATGAATTATTAAAAAACAAAATTAGAAATGATCTTAAAAAGCCTACGATTGTTATTGGATTTAGGAAAATAGGGGAAAATATAGAAGATCTTAAATTAAAATTAACTCCTTTTATGAATTTACTTACTCTTTAAAGCTTCTTATCTCTAAGAACCAAAGAAATCTGATGGTTTAAGTAAGTGTTGATCTTCTTCTTCTTTTTTTGCTTTTTCATGAGGATCAACCCATTCAGACTCCTGAGTTGTTTTACCACCTGTTGCTGGTGCTTTGAGACCTGTGGGTTGCACATTGATACCTGTAGATGCCGCAATTAGCTCTGGTTTTGATCCTACTGCACCAGTTTGAGTTGGTGCATAAATAACTCCACCTGATTTCAAAACTTTTAGTTCACTCATAACTTTTTCTAAATTCATAGTTTGTACGCTTTTATTCATGGTATCCATTATTTCCTTTAACGACTTTGAGGTTTCTCGTAATCCTTTTGGGTTGATACCTGTAAGCAATGAATCTAAATTTGCGCTTATACTTTCATTTAACTCCCTTAATGATTCCAATACAGTACTCCAATGTTTATTCATTTGAGATTCAATCGCTCCAATCATTTTGATGGTTTCGTTCATGAAGTTAACATGAGCTTCATAACGTTCTTCATCTTTAGCCCGAAGGTCAGATATCAGCATTATCAACTTCCGTAGGGCTTCCTTTTCTTCACTCATTTTTTACCAAAATATATATTATTTTTTCTATTATAATTATGATTATAAATAAATTTATATGTATTTATTTAGTAGTCTAATGAATCCATCATAAATTTTGTTTCTAACAAAATTAGGTTGATTATGTAAATGCGAAGAGAGCAATCAGAATGGGTAAAAAATCCAAAAATCTATGAAATCAATACATGGTTGTGGTTAAAAAATCTGTCTGATATCTATGGTTACTCAATTACTTTGGACAATATTCCCGAGGACGTTCTTAACCAAGAAATAAAATATTTTGATGCTGTTTGGCTTATGGGTGTTTGGGAAAGAAGTCCTGCTAGTAAAAAAATAGCCCTTGAACACCCAGAATTGAAGCAAGAGTATCATAAAGCTTTGCGTGATTTTAAGGATAGTGACGTAGTAGGATCACCATATTCAATATATTATTATCACGTGGATAAGAACATTGGCAGTATTGATGGATTGAAGAGCTTTCGAAAGAGATTAAGTGAAAGAAATATCAAACTAGTCTTAGATTATGTTCCCAATCACGTTTCAATTGATTCTTTATGGACATTTGAGCCGAATCTATTTGTTAGTGGAACCTTAGATGATCTAATGAATCGCCCATATGAGTTTTTTAGCCTTGGAGAAAAAGTATTTGCTAATGGTCGAGACCCTAACTTTCCTAGTTGGACAGATACCGTTCAGATTAATGCATTTTCAGAAGCAGCCCGTCAAAAAACAATAAATACATTACTTGGTATAGCTGAACTCTGTGATGGGGTTCGATGTGATATGGCAATGTTAATGACAAATAGAGTGTTTAGTAAAACTTGGGGTAAAAGAGCAGGTTCTCCCCCAACGAAGGATTTTTGGGAACAAATTATCCCTGCTGTGAAACAGAAACACCCAAATTTTCTCTTTATAGCTGAAGTGTACTGGGATATGGAATGGGAACTTCAAAAACAAGGATTTGATTTTTGTTATGATAAAATATTATATGAAAGATTAGTCTATGAAGATACAAATTCAATTAGAGATCATCTAAGAGCGGATTGGGCATATCAAAGTAAGTTAATCAGATTCATTGAGAACCATGATGAATTAAGGGCAATAGAGAAGTTTGGTGAAGAAAAATCAAAAGCTGCGGCGCTTATAACATTGACTTTACCTGGAGGAAGATTGGTATTTGAAGGGCAAAATCATGGTTACCGAATAAAATTGCCTATTCAACTAGGAAGAAAACCAAATGAAGAAACTAATAAGGAGATTTATGATTTTTATCAAAATTTATTAAAATGCATACCTGGAAGAGAATTTGAGAATGGCAGTTGGTCTTTATGTGAGAATAAATCGGTAGAATCTAATAACCCTTCATATTTGAATATTATTTCTTATTTATGGTGGATTAATACTACTTATCGTCTCATTGTGGTCAACTATAGCCCCAATTTTTCTAAAGCTCATATAAAATTAACACCATTTCATTTTGATACTAATAAATGGACATTTACTGATCTTCTCAGAAAGAAATCGTATACTTATAATGGAGATGATTTGTATAAATATGGTCTTTATATAGAATTAGATTCTTGGAAAGGACACATTTTTAATGTAAGAAAAGAAAGTAACTAATGAGATAAATAAGAAATTAATTTCTAAATTCAAACCAAAGAAAAATGGTAAAATATGGATCCTCTTAACATACTTAAGATAATTGCTGCAATTATTACAATTGTGATGGCTATGACTGTCGGAATAATTGAGTTACGTTTAAATCCAGAAAATCTGTTAAATAAATGGTTTTTCCTATTTTTTATGTCTGGATCTCTCGGTTTTTTAGCCTATACGACATATCATATAATTCTGTTTAATTCAGATCTTGTTATCCCAATTATGATTACAGCTCATATATTTTTCAATTTTATTCCTGTATCCTTAGTTATGACAGTTTTCATATTAGAAAAATATAAGAAAATTGCAATGAGCTTTAAATATCTTGGGACTATGATTATTCTATTTATAATTATGAGTTTTGGATATTTTATACCATATTTCAAACCAAGTCTAGATATAATGAAATATTCTGATGGAATTGTTGATACTACTACACCTCTAGGTTGGTTTATTTTTGTAAATGTTATTAGAATAGCTTTATCCGCATTTGTTGTTTATAAATATGCAAAGATTACAAGGACTATAGGTGAGGAAACTAAAAAAAGAGTACAATGGTTCTTTTCAGGAATTTTATTAGTAATTATTGCACTTTTTATCAATTTAGTTGGAGGTATGCTCGAGTGGATTCCATTAGAAATAATTGCTTTATTTACAATCAATATTGGATCATTACTGATATTGAAAGGTTTCCTTCTCTAATGAAGAATTTTAAAATTTTAATTATTACTAATGAACTGTAACTGTCTTTGCGAGATTTAAAGGTTGATCTGGATCAAGATTATGCTTTAATGCTGCATAATATGATAATAATTGCAGAGCGGGTATAAATGTAATAGGACTAAATAAGCTATAATATTTATCTGAGGGTTGTGGAATTCTTATTGTCGTATCACTTAAATTAGTTATAATTTCATCATCTTCAACAACAACCGAGATAATTTTACCGCCTCTAGCTTTAAATTCCATTACATTACCAATGAGTCGTTGATAGGTTTCATCTGGAGGAGCTATAAATATTATTGGAAATCCTTCTCTTACTAAAGAGATTGGTCCATGTTTTGCATGTGCAGCAGAATACCCTTCAATAAAACGGCATGCAACTTCCTTTAATTTTAATCCCCCTTCTTTTGCTGTAGCAATGGATATACCTCTGGCAAGAAAGAAAAAATTGTGACTTTTATCTAAGTTTTTAACGATTTTTTTTATAAGTTCTATATTATTATCTAATAATTTATCGATAATATCTGGCGTTGATATAAGAGCATTGTTATATTCTTTTATTTCTTGTTCTGGTATGATCTTTCTTATCTTTGCAATTTCTATTCCGACTAAGCCCATTGTAAGCACCTGTGTACAATAAGTTTTTGTTGCAGCAACACCAATTTCTGGACCCGCTTGTGTAACTAATACATAATCAGAGATTCTCGTAAGTGATGAACCAACAACATTTGTAATACATAAAACAGTAACTTTATCTCCCATTTCTTCTTTTGCCCATTTGATGGCTTCTACTAAATCGATTGTTTCTCCCGATTGTGATACTGCTATAATTACTGACCCTTCTGGTAATGCATTTTTTAATTGTACTTGAAATTCTGAGCATTCAATGGCTTCAATATAATTATCCAAAAATATAGTAATTATAAATTTTCCTGCTAAAGAAGCAAAAAATGAAGTTCCTGCTGCTGTAATAAAAACATTTTTTGCTGAATATAAAATTCGAGCAAAATTCTTTAGTATCTCTCTAGAAATTTTTAATGTACGGCGTAAAGCATTCGGCTCTTCATAAATTTCTTTTAACATGAAATGTTTATAACCTCCCTTCTCAGCAGCATCAATATTCCAGTCTATATGGGTTATTTCTTTTGTTATCGAGACTGAATTATTCGCAAGGTTGAAAAACTCAACCTCTCCAGGTTTTAATATTGCCATCTCATCATCATCTAAAATATAGCAACTACGTGTATAGGGTAGAAAGGCAGGAATATCTGATGCACAATATGTAGTTTTATTCTCTTCAATCCCAATTATTAATGGGGATTCCTTCCTAGCCACTATTATTGTATCTGGATATTCTGCATGACAAATTGCAATTCCATACGCACCTTCACATTTTTTTATTGCTTCTGCTACTGCCTTTTTAAAATTTAGTCCATTTTTTATACCATCTTCTATTAGATGTGAGATCAATTCCGTATCTGTTTCAGATTTAAACTTATGACCTTTAGACGATAGCTCTTTTTTCAATTCAATAAAATTCTCAAGAATTCCATTATGAATTACAGCTATTTTCTCTGTACAATCTAAGTGAGGATGACTATTTTTGAAAGTAGGTGCTCCATGAGTGGCCCAACGTGTATGAGCAAGAGCTAGTCTTGAACCTGGGGGAAATTCATCTAGATGTAATTTTTCATGTATATCTTTTATTTTTCCAGCATCCTTTTTTACGAAAAGTTTGGAATCATACTGAGCTACAATCCCACATGAATCATAACCTCTGTATTCTAAACGTTTAATAGATTCGAGTGCTATTTTACCTATATTAACATCCTTCTGGTTAGTAACAATCCCAAAAATGCCGCACATATTATGATATCACAATAATAATTCTATTTTGTAACTTCAAGTTATAAAATTATTGTAAAAATAATAAAATTATCTTAGAACGTAAATCTAAGGATTCTTAACTCTATATTAATTCTAATTTTCTCATATTATCTTGCACTAATTTATTCATTCTGATTGTAGATTCTAAGTCGGTATTCGATTCTCCAGAAATTCGTAAGTAAGGACTTGTTCCAGAGCGCCTTATTAGAACCCATCCCTCATCATAATCAAACCGACACCCATCTAATCTATTTATGCTTTTAATCTTATTCCCTAGGCCCTCAAAAGTATCTTCCATTGTTGCTATTATCTTTTCATATATACTATCAGAAAAGGGTATGTCTATTTTTAACTTAAATTTATCTGCATAATAAGGATAATTTGGAATCTCTTTAAGTAGCTCCTTAAGATCTTTCCCAGTTTTAACCATCATTTGTAATACACTAGCAATTGTAACAATTGAGTCTGGACCTAAATGGAATTTCGGCCAAATATATGTCCCTGAAGTTTCTCCACCTAGAAATCCATTATTTTTCTGCAAAGCTAAAGCTACTTTAATATCTCCTACTTCTGTTCTGATTATCTCACATCCAAGAGGTTTCAAAACATCCTCAATTAGACTCGATGAATTCACAGGTGTTACTACCTTACGTTCTTCTTTTGGTAATTTATTTTCAAGGAGATATTGTTTTGCCATTAATGCAAGTAATCTAATTGGATCTACAATTTCACCTTCCTCATCCAAAAATATTACTCTATCAGCATCTCCATCTAATGCAATTCCAATATCTTCTTGAGTAGAACTTTTTATAAATTTCGAGATTTGAATAAGATTTTCTTTGCTTGGTTCTGAATGACGCCCTGGAAATCTTCCATCCATTTGAGCATTAATGGTCATAATATTTACATCATAATTCGTAAGTAGTTTAGGGACGATATCACAACCTGAGCCATTTCCAGGATCCACAATTACACTTAAACTATTACCAGTAAATCTGATCTTTTCTGTTATGGCGTTAATATGAATATCGTTTATATCATTAATATGGGTGATCTTTCCAATTTGATCATACTCAATGCTGAGAAAATCTTTTTTATCATATATCCTAGAAATTTCTTCTTCTTGATCTGGAGAAAATCCTTTTCCTGAAGGATTCCATAATTTCAAACCAATATATTCAGGTGTATTGTGACTTGCTGTTATCATAACAGCCGCATCACCTTTAAGAAAAGAAGTAGACATAGCTAATGTAGGAGTGGTAACTATACCTAAAGTTTGAATATTACATCCAGTACTGATAATTCCTGAAATTAGGGCATACTCAATAGGCAAAGCTGACATTCTAATGTCTTTTCCTATAACCACGGTTCCATGTCCTTTTAAATAAGTTCCTAATGATAACCCTACATCTAAAGCCATTTGTGGTGTAAACATAAGTTCACTTTCGGAATAATTTTGAAACACTCTTCTAATACCAGATGTACCAAATATTGAATTCATTGTTATTGTTTAATGAAATTTAGAGTTAAAGAATCTAAGAATAAGAAAGAATTCTGCTTTTTATATTTAATTTCTGAAGTACTTCAATTTTTAGCTAATTCTTTAAGATCTTTCTAGGCTAAAAAGAAGGAGAATTCTAGCATGCATTAAATTGTCGAGATTCAATTAGAAAAAATAAACTTAAATACTAAAGAATTAATTAAAAGTAAAACTAAATTCAGACATTTAAAAGTTAGTAGAATTACTAGCGAGACAATTCATTAGCGGTTTATTCGTCACCTATAGGTATGCCATACTTTTTTTTTAAAAAGCAATATTAAGTAAAAATTATTAATTAAATCTAATCATTTTACTAAGATAATAAAAAAAACTACTGATTTCAATGGATTTAAAAGAATTTGAACTTATTTATAGTGAAAATCGGGTAAAGATTAGAGACAAGTCGAAAATTGAAGCTAAATTGAAAGAAATAGTAGGAATGAATAATGTCTCCACAAAGGAAATAGATCTCTTAGCATATACAAAAGATTCGACACTAATAACTCTAAATTGGGAATTACAAGGTAAAATTGCTGGATTACCTGATCTTATTACATGGCCGGAAACGATTGAACAAATCTGTGAAATCTTAAAATTAGCAAATCAAGAAAAGATTCCTGTAATTCCTTATGGAGAAGGATCTGGAGTTGTTGGAGGAGCAATACCTCTCTATGGGGGAATCATTGTTGATTTGAAGAAATTTAATAAAGTACTCACGATAAATGATAAGAACCTGACTGTCACGGCAGAAGCAGGCATTAATGGTATGAACCTAGAGCGATATTTAAATACAAAAGGCTATACTTCTGGTCATATTCCACAGTCGTTATATACTTCTTCCTTAGGTGGGTGGATAGCCCATCGGGCAGCTGGTCAATTTAGTACTAAATATGGAAAAATTGAAGATATTGTATTAGGAATGGAAGTAGTATTACCTCAAGGTGAACTAATTAACTTTAAAACTATTGCCCGAGCCTCAACAGGACCACAACTTGATAAGTTATTTATCGGGGCAGAAGGCACATTGGGTATAGTTACTAAAGCTACATTAAAAATCTGGCCTTATCCAGAAAAAAGAACTTTAATATCTTACGCTTTTCCTACAATTGAAAAATCTTTTGATGCAGTGAGAGAAATATTAAGGCAGCAAATATATCCCGCAGTTGTTAGAATCTATGATCAATTTGAAACTGCACGACATTTCCCTGACATTGATAGTGCTAAAGAAAAAGTTATGATAATATTTATTTGTGAAGGAAACTCAAAGTTAGTTGATTTAGAAGAAAAAATTACAAGAGAAAAGTGTGAGGTGAACTCAGGAATAAATTGTGGTGAATATCCAGTAGAACATTGGATTGAAACTAGATTTCGTGTTACTGAGACCTCATCAATGCCTCCGTATAAAATTATATTCGATACTCTTGAAATAGCTTCCCTATGGGATAATGCTGCAGATTTATATCATAGAGTATTAGATTCCATGAATAAATTCAAGGGAGTCTTAATGATTACTGCACATGTTTCTCATTTCTACCCAAATGGTGTTGGAATCTATTTCTCATTTGGAGGAGTACCACCAAGAGGAACTTCTGAATTAAAATTTTATCAAGATTGTTGGGATACTGTAATTAAAGGAGTATTAGAAGTAGGAGGGTCAATTGCGCACCATCATGGGATTGGTATTAACAGATCTCATTGGATGGATGAGGAATGGGGTAAGGCTATGGATACTTTAAGGCAGATAAAAAAAGTTCTTGACCCAAATAACATATTAAATCCAGGTAAAATCTATAAAAAGACTTGGAAGAGAGGTGAAAATTAAATGGGAATTGAAGAAACTTTAAAAAAGTATACTTGGATGATACCTCTTCTTCAAAAAGCCGATAGAGAGACTAGATCGACATTAATGAAAAATTTTAGACAAAGAAAGAAAAATTTCTTTCCAGAGGGAGAATTTAAAGCTGATATAGATAATCTAATAAAATGTATGCTTTGCCCAAATATGTGTAGATTTGATTGTGGAAGCCTTCAAGCTGGAAATACAGAAAGTATGAGCCCTGCGTATAAAGCAAGAATAGGTTACTATCTTTCAATTGGGAAAATTGATCCAAATGACCCTAATAATCAAGAATTTATAGATTTAATGTATAAATGTTCAAATGAGGAGAACTGTAAAATTTGGTGTCCTTTTGAATTTTCAGTTGTCTCTCTCTTGGAAACTGTTAGAGATGATCTTACAAACAAGGGACTTATGCCTGAATATCTTAAACCTAAGATTCAAAACTTAAAGAAAACAAATACTATTGAAGATTATGACATATATAAAACTTACAAGGAAATTGGAATTGACAATATCGAATCAGAGGGTAATGATGAGGTATACTACTATATCGGCTGTGAAATGATGAA
>JBHLNR010000006.1:0-50665 GCA_048941385.1 Promethearchaeota archaeon | reverse complement strand
CATCCATTGAAATTATATTTATCCCCATTTCATTATAGGCTTTTCCAATCTGTTTCATTATTTCAGCAAATTTTTCGACTATCCAATCCACCATTATTCCTCTAGGTTCAGTGAAAATTCTAGGCTTAATTCCCGATGCTAATTCTTCTTTTAATAGAATTTCAGTTGTTAATGTTAAAGGCCCGGTCAAACAAGCTTTTGTTCCCTTTATTTGTCCTTGGAGTTGTGGATGTGCTCTCAAATAATTAGTTATGAACTTTCCATATTCTAGAGCAACAGGTTCATTGGGTACCTTGAAGTCATTAGATAAGTAATATCTGTTATTATCTTTCTCTAAAGGTGTAATACATTGTGTTAAGGGATCTAAAAATTGAGAAATCATCGAAGTTAATTGCGGATAACAAGGATAATCGATACCAGTTTGAATTAAATCTGTAAAAACCTTTTCCATATTTTCATTACTATGATCTAAGGGCCAACTCCCAACTACAGTAGTGAATGGATTATCCATATTTTCTATAACGCTTAGATAAATATAAATATAAATAAACTAAAAAATGCGACAACTGCATAAATTATGTGTATTTAAAGATTTAAGTATAAAACCTTTTGTTGTCAAAACTTCGACTATTTTGTTTAAGCGATTCCAACTCTTCTAAACGTTGTTGTAATTTTTGGATTTTCTTATCAATAATATAAACTTCTTTATTTAAGTTCCTATATGCTTTAAAGTATTCTGCTTCGGAAATCGAACCTTCATCAAATTTTGTTTCAAGCTTTTTTAGTGTTGCTTTAAGACTGTAGCGATCTCTTTCCAACTCAAGCATTTTTTCTTGTTTTTCTCGATCTAATTTAAATAATTTTCTCTTATGTTTATAGGAATGACGTTGTAAAGAACTATTTGGATTGAACAAATCAGACAGGTGATTATTGTCAAATTCGCTGAATTTATATTGCCCATTAATAGCATGTGAACTAAATTGATCTAGAGGCTGTTCACTATATCCTAAGTTCCTTAGCAGATATTCTCTTTCATTATTTTCGATTAATTCTCCAGAATTTGGATTTAATATTTGAGGATTATAATTTTGAAATCTATTTGAAATAAAGTTTTGAGGGAAAAATCTGCTAGGTTGAGGATTAGGTTTAGGATAATGGTTTAATGAGTTAATATAATTTTTTAAGCCTGTCATTGATTGAATTTGTGCTGGAGTATAAGCTTGAAAATGTTGGTTATTTGGATTTTGGTAAAGCGATTGATTAACACCAAATTGATTAAAATTGGATTCTTGGTAAGGATTCCTAAGATTATGGGCTGGAGATATTGAATTTTGAATTTGGCTATTTGATGTCCCCTGGTGAAAATTTTGATGAAATTGATTTATATTCTGAGAATTATTATTGTATTGACATTTTAAACTAAAAAATGAATTAATACATTCTTCAATAAAATTTTCTAATTCAGTCAAATCAATGACAACTCTCTGTAGGCTGTTAGCAGATTTGCTATCATAAACCGTAGATTCGTCAAAGGTTCTTGCTAACAGAATATATTCAATTACTCTCGAGAGGGCATTAGGTGGTAATGAAAATTCATATTTCCCGTATTCGAATTCAATGTATAACTTCTTAAAGACTTTTCCTTTTTCTCTTATCTTAATTAAATCATGTACTGGAGCTTTAAAGATAAGTGCTTTCTTTCTTCTTCTCATGCCATGCTCATGGATGAAAGATAAATCTAAGTTAGTAATAAATAGAACTCCTCTGTCTTTTTTATATTTATCCTCAGTATTCAATCCATTTGCTAATTTAGCATAAATAGCATAAACTGGTTTTTCATTATCTGCTAAATGAATTAATTTTTTATAAGTTGAAAAATACCAACTAATTTTATTTATGAATTTTAGATTATCTTCAAAAGAAGCTATACTATCGTTAAAGGTTTTAATATTATTAGATACAAAATCGTTGATAGAATTATAACTTCTTAAAAGGTTATCAAATATGCCCTCTATAATTGTTATGTTGGAATTTGGTTGAGCATAAATATCAAAAAAATATTCCCTATATAAAACGATTTGATTAAAATGAGCATTAATTTTATCATATAAAGTATTTTGTACATAAACAAACAATTTAAAAAGAGCTAACAAATCTGATTCCATTTTAGGAAAATGAAAGCATCTAATAGGGGGGTCTCTTGCTGTTTTTATCTCTTGTCTTATAAAAAATAATTTCTCTAGAACTTCTCTTAAGGGATTTATAAAAAAACGTGAATTTTTTATCAATTCCAAGAAATCCTTTTCTAAGTTTTCTTTTTTTTCATAGATATTGATAATTTTATGCGATCCGCATTTGGGGCATGATTTCAATGGTTGGTTTATCTTAATAATAGTTTCACATCCACAATTTTTGCAGATTCTTTTTTTCTGTGAATTAGAAATTTCTATGTTTTTTGAATTACATTCTTGGCAAACATAGAAATCGACTTTTTTTTCATGCAGGCAGTCAGAACAACAATTAGCACCACAGTCTTCACAATAATAAGTCAACTGTACATATCTTTGACAAAATCGGCAAATTTGATCTGACATTTTTAAAAATTAAACCAAACTATTAAATTCAAAATTCTTTACAAATCGCTTTATCAAAGATGTTACAATGTCAAAAATACAAAAAAGAATATATTATTCGTGTATCATGTAATATCCAGATATAATAAAAAGAAAATAACACCCTAAGTTGATAAAATTATTTAATGATTCTTATTTTTGTCCCAAGCGCTTGTCCTGGAACTCCTGCTTTCTTAAAATGAGCCCTTACAGCACCGCTGTTACCATGAGCTCTCGTAATTTTACCTTTTAACTCCTTTCCAGATGAACTTTTCCAAACTACGGTTCTGCCAATAAGCCGATTTGCATCCTTTCTGTTCTTGATGTCTGAGAAAACTAATATGCAATGTTTCTGGTGAACTGTATGGCGCCCTCGCTTATAATTTGAAATTACACCTTCCATACCTAAAAGATCTAATTTACTCTGTGACATCTGTTCAATCATCAAATGATTTATTGAAATATAATAAAAAAAGAAATGGTTTAAAACTATTAAGTTTTATTAAAAAAGATGTAGTATTTTCTCAGCATAATATAAAAAGATGGATGAAATAGGATATTATCATTGAATTATCATTTCATAAGACTTATTCCAAGCTTCAATATTAAGCCTACTAATTTCTCCTACGAATTTATCTTCTGAAATTCGTTCCTCTTGATTCAACATATAATCTATAGTAGATATAAGTGAATCTTCAAAATTTCTAAGTTCATTTTTTATGCTAACAGGTTTCCTAGCAGTATGTTTTACCCAAAACCAATCAGGATCGATGCTCTCATATGGTGCGGAATCATAGAACTTCTGACCTTTGATAGGAAACGTATATGGTTTATATATACTAATACAAGGGAGTGTGGTTCCAGTAAACCAATGAATAGGTTTTACTTCTTTCGATAAATGTGAAACTTGCGAACCTGTTGACTCAAAACCTCCGTGCATGCAAATTCCTGCTTGGTGCTCCCTTAAAAATTCCATCATAAGCTTAGGAGTAATTTCTCCAATGTTATTATTCAACAAAATAGTAGCTTTTCCCGCTCTTGAATAAGGTGAAGGTACTGAAGATATAGGAGAGCCAGAGAAAGTTTGAGCAAAATCGAATTCACTATCATCTTTACAATATCCTTTCTCTATTGCATGTTCAATAATACCATTTCTTCTTATATCACCCTGACCTCTTATGGAAATACTATTAGAAATAGATCTCACACTCTTCACCATTTCAGCAATCCACCATTCATCTGCAGTTTCTAATACATAAGCTTCATTCGGATCCGCAATTATAAATGAATTATGATACATCCAATTTGGATCATTGTAAGCACATCCCCCCCCTTGACCATGAGTTTCCAATAAATCGATAATGGTATCCATAGCATCTCTTGCTGTCTTACCTCGTTCAAGGCCTAATCTTAATAAATCCATTCCTAATAATCCAATACTTCTTATTGCTTCAAGGGTATTTACTGCCTCATTCCCTATAACTACTCCATATTCATTAGTGCCCATTTCTGCCCCCCACATCCACCATGGTTGACTTAGAAGAACAGCATGAGTTTCCTTAGCTTGAGGAATTTCGATATAAGTACATTTCAATATATCTCCACTTTCATATCTCTTTCGTGGGGAATAAGTAACTAATTGAGCTTCATCAAAAGGACGATCTGAATTCTTTCCAAAAATAGTGGAACCATCTTTACTAGCATTTGCGAGGGCAACTAGTGTATCACACATTAGGTAATCAACTTTTCAGACAATTCCCATGCTTTTTTATTAAGAGTAATAATGTTTCTAATAATTACTTCTTCTGGTGGGGCATTTTTATTAGAAAGAACTTCATTCACTTGTAGATTTAAATTATCTTCAACATCTCTAAGCTTTTGGTAGTATTCTTCTCTTTCAGAATTTTCTTTATTTGGTTTTGATATAAAAGGTTTAATGTAATCAAGGTGTCTTTTCCAAAACCAGTTTGGATTGACTTCAGAATTTGATTTTGATTCAAGAACAATTTGGTCCTCTATTGGAAATATATAAGGTTTGAAAATACTTAAACAAGTAAGACTACTTCCGGTAAACCAATGAATAGATTTATTTTTTCCGCTTTGAATATGTGAAACTTGAGAGCTTGCCGTTAGATCTTTTCTTTGATGCCTACAAATTCTATCACTATGTTCTCTAAGAAAACTCATCATTAGAGCAGGTGTTATTTTTCCTATATTTTCCTGTAGCTGATGATTAGAGCATTCAATGTAATTTGGAAAAGGTCTTTCTGATGAGAATGTTAAAGCAAAATCAAATTCATTATCATCTTTACAATAACCCTGCTCTATTGCGTGTTGAATAATGCCTTTTTTTCTTAAATCACCCTTCCCTCTTATAGAAAGATCATTGGAAATTGATCTAAAATCTTTCACTTTCTCCATAATCCACCAATCACCTGCTGTTTCTAACACAAAAGCTTTTTTTGCATCAGCGATTATAAATGAATTATGATAATTTCCCCCATCTTGAAAATGAACTCCACCTTGACCAAATTCTTCAATTAATTTTATAATGATATTCAATGACTCATCTGCAGATCTTCCGCGTTCAAGACCCAGCCTTAGAAGATCCATACCAATTAACCCTATATCTTTTAATGGTTCCCTCGTTGCCAAGGCCTCATTTCCAATTACAACTCCATATTCATTAGCACCCATTTCTGCCCCCCATATCCAAAAAGGTTGTGAAAGAATGACAGCATTCGTTTCTATAGCCTGAGGTATTGTTATATAGGTACACTCAAGTTCTTCACTTTTCGAATATCTTTTTTGGGGTGAATAAGTAATTAGTTGAGCTTCCGATATCTTTCTGTCAGAATTCTTACCAAAAATAACACTATTGTCTGAAGTAGCATTACTTAGAGCTACATATGTGTCACACATAATATCAAATTCAGAATTTTTGTTTAGTTATATAAAATCGTTTATTTTGATCATTAAAAATGATATAAAAATTTTTAAAATTAGTCCATCTTTAAATGAAAAAATTTTTTTTACCCTATTTTAGATAATAGGAAGAGAGTATATCTTTTAAGCACGCCAAACCCCGATATCTTCTTCGAATCCTAATTTTTCAGCAACAGTTTTTTCTCCGTTACAAACATCTAGCAGCTTTTTCCATAACAAGTCTGAAATTTCTTCTATTGATTTACCATTAGTTATAATTTGACTTGCATCTATATCAATATTATTTGCCATATAATCACAAGTTCTCGGATTTCCGCAGATTTTGATAACTGGAGCTACTGGGCTTCCAAATGGAGTTCCACGACCCGTCGTAAAAACAATTATATTAGCTCCTGCTGCAGCAAGAGCTGTCATGGACACCACGTCTAATCCGGGTTCTACCAGTAACCATAATCCTTTTCCTCTACGTCTTTCTCCATATTGAATAACACCTTGTATGGTTGCTTTTCCGCCTTTAGCTATATTCCCTAGTGATTTTTCTTCAGGTGTACTTAGTCCACCCTCTATATTTCCAGGAGAACGGTTTTCAAATTTTTTTCCTTTAAAAAGATTCATAATTTCTTCAGCAACCTTTTCATTAATTGCCCTTTTACTTAAAAGATGTTCTGCTCCAGACCATTCTGCCATTTCGGGGAGAATACTAGTTCCTCCTAAGTTTACTAGCCTATCAGAAACAATTCCTAGAGTTGGATTTGCTGTAAGTCCAGATGTCGCATCAGATCCACCACATTCTAAACCTAAAGTAATATGAGAAAAATCAAAAAATTCTTTCTTCACATCTTTTGCCTCAATATTAAACCTTTTGCAAATACTTATACCTTTTTCAATTGCACCGTTAGTACCTCCTTTAACCTCTTGTATATTAAAGGAGTCTACTGGCTTTTCTGATTCTTTTATTTTATCAGCTAAACTGTTGCTAAAGAGAGTTTCACATCCTAATCCAATAACAAGAACACCATAAACATTTGGATTACTTGCAAGACCAACCAAAATATTAAATGTATTTGAATAACTTATTCCCCATTGACCACATCCATAAGGGTGTGTAATTGCTATGGCATTATCTATTTTTTCAGCAACTCTTCGAACTACTGTATTCGCACATACCACTGAAGATAAAACAGCAATTTTATTACGAATACCTACTGTACCATTAGAACGGTGATAACCTAAAAATCCTTCATCCATCCTTTGACACCTCTAAGTAGGAACTTTTAATATTATGAATATGGATCCAATCACCCTCACTTATATTCTCCGTTGAAATTCCTATAACTTCACCGTATTTGATAATATTGCTATCTTTCTCAATTTTTTTTATGGCAAATTTATGCCCGAGTGGAATTTCATGGTTAATTTTAATAGTTTTGTCTTGAAGTTCTACGCTAGCATCTTGAGGGATATCCTCTAAGGCAGTAGCACAATTATCCATTGGATCAATAATTATGTATTTATATTTTGCCATACTAATTAGCTTTTCATAAAATCTTGATAATAATTAATTAATAATAGCTATTGCATCAATTTCAATCAATCCTCCTGTAAGAGGACAGGCACCTTCTACAGTTGTTCTGGCAGGGAACTTTTTTTCTACACCATTTTGTATAAAAAATTCTTTATAAGAGTCATTCATTTCTTGAAAATCTGATATATCTTTCAAATAAATTGTTGTTTTAACGATATCTGGAACTCCTGCACCAGCTGCTTCTAAAATCTTTTTAATTTTTTCAAGAGCTGTATGAGTTTGTTCTTTAATACCTTCCGCTCCTGGATCCATAACTTGCCCGGAAATAAAAATTAGATTCCCGGCTTTTATTCCTAGATTGTACGGTCCAGCTTTAGGAAAACCAGGGTCAATTACTTCAGTTTGAGTCAAATTCTATACCACCAATTCATTTTCAATATCTAATTTTTTATTTGTTTTTTATAAATTTTTTTAGTTAGTTTTTATTATTTTCATCAAGATATTTACTTTTTGTTGTAGTAAATCAGTTATTAAATAAGTTTTAATAAAATTCATTTTTTAAAGACTTAACTTACATTATCTTGAATTTTATTTTGATCTTTTGTTTTTAACAACGCTTAAAAAAGATTTGAAGCATTGTGAGTGAGCTAAGACATAAAGTTTGGATATTTACATTTGAATACGCCGGAATCGTTAAAGTAGGTGGTTTAGGAGAAGTCCCTGCTAATCAAGCAAAAAATCTTATTGAGGATTTTGAAATAACAGTCTTTATTCCATCTCATGGTCAGTTAACTAATCTCAAAAAGAATCAAGTATGGGAAAAACTTCCATTCAATTGTGTTGGACAGATTTATCCCCCTGATTTTGGATTGAATGAACCTGAAAGCAATTATAATATTGCTTTTTATAAGTCTCAAATTGACAATGTAAATATCATTTTATTGACAGGAGAAAATCAATTTACTAAAAAAATTTTAGATGACCCTTCGGTATACGATCCAGATACACTAAGTGGAAAAATTTGTCTATTTGGGTTTGGAATGCAATGCTATATCGAATATCTTATTGATAATAAAAGAGAAGACCTACCAACTATAATACATCTACATGATTATCACGCAGCAATTCCATTTATTGGAATTAAGCAAGTTTTAATCAAAAATGGTCTTGATGTTCATTCATTAATCACAATCCATTTATTAACATGGCCTCGATATGAGATTGAATTTTACTATTCATGTGGTCTTGATAAAACCCCAATTAAAATACTCTTAGAAAATGGGTATGTTTTAATGAGCCTAGAACAAATTTTCGAAATATGTCAAGAAACTAGTCATGTTCAAGTTCCAACCGTAGAAAATATTGGTGCTGTTGTTTGCGATATGGTTACAACTGTTAGTCAATCTTATCTTATTTCAGATATTATACCAAATTGTGGAAATGAACTAATTGGTTTTAAATCTGATTTCATTTGGGATGGATGCGATTGGGATTATGAAGAGATCCATCAGCAAGTAATAGATAACCATGGAGAGGTTATAAAAGCAGTATTAGAAATACCAAAAGAGAAAAAATTATCTTTATCAGATATGAAGAAGTATTTATTGACACATAAAATTGCCCATTTAGACAGAAGTCCTCTTATTCGTTCTGAAAGAATACTTAACGCGATAAATGGAATTTCCAATGGGAATCAATTCATGAAGAATGGTAATGTTCGCGCATTTGATGATTCAGGTCCATTGGTAATAACTACAGGAAGAATTTCGCAGCAAAAAGGATTTGAAACCGTTTTTGCAGCAATCCCAAAAGTAATTGAAAAGATACCAAATGCAAAATTCTTATTTTTAATTCTCCCTACTGAATATAGTATTGGGGAAATAAAATCTTATGCCCAGGAAGCAAAAAAATATCCTGACAATATTCGAATAATCTTTGGCGTGGCAAGAGACATATTTCATCTAGCTCATGTTTCTGCAGACGTTTACTGCGCTCTTTCAAGGTGGGAACCATTTGGAATTATAGCCTTGGAAGCAATGGCATCGAAACTTCCTATTATTGCGACTCGTGTTGGAGGATTTCAAGAAACTATTATTGATGTTAGAAATTTTCCTGAAATAGGAACTGGTATTTTAATAGAAAAAGATAATCCCCACCAATTTTCTAATGCTTTAATCTCTTTTTTTCTATTAGCTCAAATCTCAAAGCAAGTAGAAAATGAAAATTCGATTTATGAGCAGAATATACTAAATATGGTTAACCTGATTCCTGATGAAGTTATAAAATCTTTAGTTTTATTAGATCCCTATTTCTATAATAAGATTAGAGAAAACTGTTATAGAAGAGTAGAAAATAACTTTCGATGGAACATCGTCTCAAAGAAGCTAGCAAATCTCTATATTAAATTAAAAGATATGAAATATTCAAAAACGTCGGAGCAAAAATATTGATTCTGTCTAAACGGTCAGTTGTTCTTACCTTATTTTCGATTTTAGTTTTAAGTACGGCGAGTATAGGGATGGTTTCCTATATGCCAAGATATCTATTATTCTATGGAACAGAAAAATCAATAATTCAACTAATAATGACAATCTTTCCATTAACATTGTTTGTTTTCCCACCAATTTTAGGTAAAATTTCTGATAAGATTCAAAATCGGATTTTTTTCGTTATAATTGGCGCATTTGGGGTAACCATATCTTTTATTTTATTAATATTTACAAAAAATATATTCCTGGTGGTTTTGCTTTCTTTAATTTATGGATTTTTTGGAGCGAGTTATAGGACTATATTCACTTTATATAGTGAACTAGTTCAAAATAATCAGAAGTATATTTCAATTTATAATGCACTAAGTACAGGAGGTTGGTTTTTAGGAAGTCAATTAGGAGGCATTTTCATTGATATTTACACTGTAGAGAATATATTTTTATTTTTATCAATTATATCATTGTTTAATTTAGTTCTCGTTATTTTCATAAAAGAAAATAGAAGTCTTATAATGGATCATTATCAGAAGAATACTACTGAAGTTTCTATAGAATTAAGGGAAGAAAAGAAAATTTCAAATTCAATATATTACGGTCTTTTCTTTAGAAGTTTCGGTCTAAAACCAATAATCACTGTTTTATCAATAATAATGCCATATTATTTATCTAGTGACACACAAATTGGATTTTTGATTGGTTTAAACTTCTTAATTCAAGTAGCTTTAATGCTTTTGATGGGTTATGTTATTACAGAGAAAAATGACAAATTTATACTAATATTTGGATACCTATTCAGTGCCATTGCTGCTCTTGGATATATAATTGCTAGTGATTTTTTTGGTTTTCTCCTAGCCCAAATTTTTGTAGCATTTAGTTATTCGATGTTATGGTCCGCAAGTATCTTTCTGATTGCTCAAAATTCAACTCCTTTGAATAAAGGGACATATATGGGTTATGCTAACACAAGCAGTTTTCTAGGAAGTTTTCTTGGAGGATTATTTTTTAGTCTTTTATTACTGATTTTTAGTTTTAGTGAAAATGATTATGATATTGCAATCTCTTTCATGATAATCTTTCCAATATTAGCTGCTATAACCATATTACTAAAGTTTAAACCAAATCAACGATTTTCTAAGAATTTTAATTCCAAAAAGTATTTAGGTTCTGAATTAGGGCATTAGGCTTATCAGGGATAATCTCTAATTCTTCTCGAATCCATTCAGAAATCCATTTATATTTCGCTTTAAAACGACTGTCCATATAAATAATTGCCCCCTTATCAGTAATTTTTCTTATGGGGCGACCAGAAGCTTGATTTGCCCTTTGAATTGCAGGATATAAGTATGCAAAATTCCAACCTTGTCGGTTAAAAACTTTATCATAGTAGTTTATTTTAGCTTCCACCCTAGGGGTTGGTAAATGGTAGGGAAATCCTGCTATTACTACAGAATTCATATAATCTCCAGGATAATCCTCTCCTTCTGAGTTCCTACCCCCACATACTCCAAGTAAAACAGCACCACCATCTGACGCGAAAGCTTTAAAATCATCAACCATAGCATTATTTTCTGAGGCAGATAACCCTGGATCTTCAATAAACAATTTCTTGCCATTTTTTTTCGCAATTTTCTCAATTCCATTTGAAAAGAGTCCATTAAGGATTTGATATGATGCACAAAAAATTCCTATATTAGCAGGTGTACAAGTTACTACTTCATCAATTTTCTTTATCATTTTTTTGAACATTTCGGGGGTCCGGTTACTTCTTTTTGTATCTACACCCTCAACTATAATAGCTTTTATATTTTTCTTTTGAAAGGGAGAGTCAGCAACCATACCCTTATAGCTCTTACCACTCTCATTCAATCCCATTAAATTATTATAAACATAAGGATTCACCGTTCCAGATAGACTTAAGGAAGTATAAGCGGATTTTAAAATAGGGATTACGATTTCTCTTGGATCTAATGCTACTATTTCAAGTGAAATGGAGCTTTTTCCTTTTCTTTCCCTAACATTTATACAAAAAAAATATTTATCTAAATTAAATGTCTTTAACCATTTGATCCAAAAGTCAGCAAGAGAACCTAAATAATCTCTTGAAATTTTCCCATTTGCTAATTTTTCTTCATGAATTGAAACGCTAAATTCTTGTATATCTTTAATTAAATTCTTAAACTCGTTCAAATCTAGGATATTAAGATTTTCTAGAAGAAATTTTAAAAAAGAATTTGGATCAAATTCTTTTTCCCCCTTGTTCATAATCTGCTTTTTTTCATTTAAGTAATCTAATAAAAATTTGACAAAATCTTGCATATTAAGAGGTGAACGATACATTTCAAGATCTTTTAAGCAAAGTCTTAACGAGTAAGGGGTTAGCTTGTCTGAATTCACTTCTGTCGCAATATCAATAATATTGTGGCATTCATCAATAACTAAAATACAATTACTGAGCTCTTGGTCAATAAACTGCAAGAATTGATTTCTAATATCTGGGTTAAATAACCACTGATAATTACAGATGATGATTTTCATATCCTTTAATAAAAATTTACACAAAAAATATGGACAAATTCTTTTATCTTTACAGAAGCTTATTAAATCTTCAGCATCGATTGGTTTTTCAAATAGCTCTGGTGCTAGTGATACGGCACTATCTGAATCCCCTCTCTTCTTCAATAAATTTAAGAAGTGTCCACAATTTCTATTTTGTCTTAAATCTCTACAAACGGACATAGATTCTTTTGGATTTAGTTTCAATTCGAGTAATGTTTCATTTAAACACATTTCATTTCTCCCTCTAATTGAAATACCGTTTAATTTTACGGAGACCTTATTCTTAGCAATTTCTTGAGAAACCTTGTTCAATTCTTTAATTATCCTGCGATTTTGAGAATGGGTTCTACACATATATATAATTTTTAAGTTTTTCTCATATGCTAGTGGAAGCAGCCCACTTAAGGCAATTATTGTTTTTCCTGTTCCGTTAGGAGCTAACAATAAGATATTTTTTCTAGATTTTGAATCTACCTCAATTTGCTTGATAAGATTTTCTTGATCTTTCCTAAATTTTTCATACGGGAAAAAAGATAAATAGTCTATTTTTGTACACCAGAATCAAATTTAAATAATTCTTACTAAATTTATTTTTTTTAAATTTTATATTGCCAAAGGGTATAAAAATTTATTCAAGTTTCAATATTAATCATGTAATACAGGCTTACGAGCAGCAAGTACTGCATCCAAGCGTTTTACTGGAGTATTATGCGGAGCAGTTCTTAAAATTCCAGGATTAGAATCTGCTTCATCATAAATCTTTTTCATAACCTCAAGAAAATGATCTAACGAGGCTTTTGATTCCGTTTCAGTAGGTTCTATCATCATTGCTCCTTGAATTATCAAAGGAAAATAAATAGTAGGAGCATATATTCCATAGTCAAGTATTCTCTTTGCAATATCTTCAGTTGTTATGTTATTAGGCATATTCCGGTCGGAAATTACAAATTCATGCTGACATATTCGATTAAAAGGAAGGAAGTATTTTTTTTGGAGAAGTACGCGTAGGTAATTTGCATTTAAAACCGCCATTTGACCTACTTTTTTTAAACCCTCGCAACCTAATGCTAAAATATAGGCATATGCTCTAATTATTATTCCAAAATTACCCCAAAAAGCCTTAATTCTACCTATAGAATTATCATTAGTACTCCTACACACTAATCCATTTTTAGTGGAAATAATACATGGTATAGGTAGAAATGGGCTTAGTTCATATGTTACACCAATAGGTCCTGAGCCTGGACCTCCTCCTCCATGAGGTGTCGCAAAAGTTTTATGCAAATTTAAGTGTACAATATCAAAACCCATGTCTCTTGGTCGACATATACCTAACATTGGATTTAAATTTGCTCCATCATAATAACATAAACCTCCATAATTATGAACGATTTGGGTAATTGTCTTAATTTGTCGATCAAAAACTCCAAGAGTGTTAGGATTAGTTAACATAATTCCAGCAACATCTCCTTCCTGTATTGCGAATTCTAAATGATCAATCGGTACTTCTCCTTGAACATTTGATTGTAGCTCTATTATTGAAAAACCTGCCATTCTAGCAGATGCAGGATTAGTTCCATGAGCAGAATCAGGGACAATTATTTTATCTTTTTTAATTCCTTTATGCTCAAAATATTTTTTCATAATTAATAATCCCGTTAATTCTCCATGTGCTCCTGCTGCTGGTTGAAGTGTAAACCCATCCATACCTGTTATTTCTCCTAAAAATTTTGAAATATTGTTAAGGATTTCGATTGAACCTTGATTTTCTTCTTGTAATGGATGAATTTGACTGAATCCAGGCATTCTCTCGATCTTTTCATTTATTTTTGGATTATATTTCATCGTACAGGATCCGAGTGGATATATCCCTGTGTCTACACCATAGTTTTTATGACTTAAATTTACAAAGTGGCGGATGATTTCAACTTCTGGAACATTTGGGATAGGAAGTTCATCCCTTAAAAATGCTTTTGGGATAATTTTATGGAGATCTGTGACTTTGACATCAAGTTTTGGTGCATAATTTTGTATATCTTCATCTATTCCTTTTTTAAAAATTGAATTAGTCATAATACTCCTCCTCCCTGTTCACTCATTTTTAACGATTGCTGTGCTGCCTGAATAAAAAAATCAATTGAATTCTTTGAATTCATCTCGGTTACACATACTAATGCAACATTTTTCATTTTAGGATAATATTTTGATATTCTTAGTGGTGGAAGTAAATTTTTTTGTTTACAATGAAAAATTAAAGAATCAAGATCAGGGCATTCTAGTAAAAATTCGTTGTATGTAGGTTTAGTATTTAAGATTTTATATCCCGGGATTTTACTAAGCTCAGATTTGATAAAGTGAGTTTTTTGAATATTTTGCATAGCAATCTCTTTTAGCCCTGTTTTTCCTAATGCTAACAAGTACACTAATGCTGCTAGTGCACATAAGGCTTGATTTGTACATATATTTGAGCTAGCTTTCTCACGTCTGATGTGTTGTTCGCGTGCTTGTAATGTTAGAATAAAACCTTCTTTTGTTCCGTCTATCTCTTTAGTTTTACCAATTAATCGCCCCGGCATTTTTCTTAAATATTTCTCTTTAGCAGAAAAAATTCCTAAACTAGGGCCTCCAAATGAGGGATTTATCCCAAAAGATTGTCCTTCTGCTATAAAGATATCTATATCTGTTTCTCCAGGAGGTTTTATAATTCCAAGGCATGTAGGATCAGTCATAGCTTGAATTGTTAAACATTTTGGTGCTTTTTCTCTAACCCTTTTAACTAATTCAGGAATGTCTTCAATATCACCAAAGAAATTAGGACTTTGCAACAATAATGCAGCTATATGTTCGTTTAATTGAGCTATCAAATCATCCTCAGTAATTACTTTAAAACTAATATTTTGACCCCAACAATAAGTTTTAACAACTTCTACATATTCAGGATGAATTCCCTCAAGCATTAATATAGAATCTTTGTTTGTAATCAAAGTTGCCATGATAGCTGCTTCAGCGAGAGCAGTGGATCCATCATACATGCTGGCATTAACGATATCCATTTGAGTCAGCTTTGAAATCATCGTTTGGTATTCATAAATGGCTTGTAAATATCCTTGGCTTGCCTCAGCTTGGTAAGGAGTATAGGACGTATAAAATTCGGATTTAGAGATGACATAGTTAACTATTGAAGGGATATAATGATAATAGCAACCTGCACCTAAGAAGGAACTCGAGTAAATCTTATTTCGGTCAGAAATTTCAGTCATATTGCTTAAAAGGTCGGGTTCAGATAATCCTTGAGGTAGATTCAACTTATCAATGATTAAATCTTTTGGGATATCTTGAAATAATTCTGTTATGTCTCTTATCCCAATTACCCTTAACATTTCTGCAACTGTTTTTTGATCGTGAGGAATAAAATCCACTTAACTTTTCAACTCATTTAATTAATATCTCAATTAATAAAAATTATTTAACGAATAAAGAAAAAAAAATATTATTGTTCTTCAGATTTAACTAATTCTTTATATTTTTCCACAGATATAAGTTCATCAATTTCCTCAGCATGCGAAATTTCTATTTTTAGCATCCAACCATTACCAAAAGGGGAACTATTAACAAGTTCTGGGCGTTCAGCAAGTTGTTCATTCACTTCTATAATTTCTCCTGATAATGGCATTATAAGATCGCCAACAGCTTTCACTGACTCGATTTCACCCGCATTACTATCTTTTTCAAATACCATCCCAACCTCAGGAAGTTCAACAAATACGATATCTCCTAATTGATGCTGGGCATAGTCAGTTATACCAACAGTAGCAATACTATTCTGTATATCCACCCACTCATGAGTAGTTGTATATTTTAATTCACTTGGAAAATTATAACTCATTAGAATTCACTTTTTCTCATTTTATTATTCAGATTTACACATTCCGATAAAATGGTGTATCAACTATTATTCCCTTTAAAAGATTCTCTCGAACCTCGATTTCTATTTCAGTTCCGACTTCCTTATATTGATTATTTACCAATCCTAGTCCGATTGTCTTTTTAAGGGTAGGTGAAAAACCTCCTGATGTTACATATCCAATTCGATTCCTATTTTTAGAAATTTTATAATTTTCTCTAATAATTCCTTTATCTATTAAATTGAGACCAACAATAATTCTATCTGTCCCCTCAGATTTCTGTCTCATAAGAATTTGTTTACCAATATAATCAATACCTTCTTTGGGTTTTACCAGCCAATTGAGCCCTGCTTCAATGGGCGTGATTTTATCACTTATTTCATGTCCATACAAAGAATAACAGGCCTCTAGTCTTAATGAATCTCTTGCTCCTAAACCAGCAGGTTTCGCTCCTATATCAACTAAGTTTCCCCATATTTCTCTTGAATATTTTATTTCAAATGAGATTTCGAATCCCCTTTCTCCAGTATAACCTGTTCTAGCTATAAAAATAGGCATACCATTAAGATTACAATGTTTAAAATAAAACCTATTAATTTCTGATAAATCAATATCTAACAATGGTTGAAGTAGATCATCAGCTTTAGGCCCTTGGAATGCCAGTCGACTGCGTTCAGTTGAAAGGTCTTGAATTTTAACATCATGCTTCTCAATATGTTTATTTAACCATTGAAAATCTTTCTCAATATTTCCCGCATTAACAATCATTCTGAATAAATCTTCCTTCTCTTTATAATAAACTAAATCATCTACCACAGTTCCGTTTTCATAACACATACAAGAATATTGTCCTTTAGATATCTCTAATAATCTTAAATCATTTATCATTATATATTGGAGAAAAGAATTGACATCTTTGCCTTTTAATAAAAATTCGCCCATATGTGATATATCGAATACTCCAGCGTTAGAGCGAACAGCTTCATGTTCCTTTATAATACTATCATATTGAACTGGCATTAACCAACCAGAGAATTCAACCATACGCGCTCCGAGTTTACGGTGAGCATCGTAAAGAGGTGTTTTTCTCCCTTTGAGTTTTTCACTTTTCACTTTTTCTACACCATCTTAACATTATTAAATGTGTAAGAGGTATGTTGTAGAATAAAATAGTGTGAGTAATTTAAATTTTTAGGCTTAAGAACAAGAGGTAGGTTTTGGTTAAATTGATTCTGATTCACTTATTATCAAGGAGTAGATCATTCAAACATACATTCATAAAAGTTTAATTATTACGACTGCTTTTAATTAAAAAATGAGTGCAGAAAATGATGATTTTTATCTACCAATAAGATATCTATTTAATGAAACATTAATTCGAGATTTAGTTATATTTTGTTTTTTATTTCTCTTGGTTGTAACGCAGGTGTGGGAGAATATTACTCTCTTACTTTTTCCACTTGTTACTTTTGGCTTTTCAATATTTTTTAGAATAATTAATGTAAACAAATGGAGGACCAAATTTGACAATCCAACTATTGTATATAATCCAATGGGGTTAGAAAAGAAGCATGCCAATCGGTTAACTTTCTCTGCTCTCTTTCAATTAATTTTATTATTCTGGTTAGGTGCTGAATCCCTCTATAATCCCCATATAATAGATAGATATTTTCCTTATTTTAACTGGTTGTTTGTTTTTTTATATACATTCGGATTTTTTTGGATCTTTATTGATCTTTGGGAGCATACAAAAATAGAAATCATTTTTGATGGAATTGATAACCCTAATACCAAAAATCATGAATCTGTGATTTCATATCTAAAAATAAAAAATTTTAAATTGATTTTATTAATCAACTTTTTACTCTTCATTTTCTTTAATATCATAAATTCTGTAGTGGTCTTCACTTTAGATAAAAATCCATTCTTAGGAGTTCAACTGAATCTACCTGGAACAGGAAGCGGGGGTTCAGATCCAATAGTCATTTCTTTTATATTATATTTTATCTTCATAATTTCACCTTTAGTTGCCTCCATTTCCTTATTTGTAAATTATCGGGATGTAAACAGCTTTAATAGAAATGATTTAGAAAAAGTCCTTAAACCATTATCCAAGGATACTCAATTAATCATAATCGAAAATCTTAAAATACTTAATAATAAAATAAAAGATCAATTAAATTTTGAATAAATAAATTAATCTAGAAAACCTTGTTTTTTCAAAATTAGCCTTGTTAAGGTTTCAAAAATAAGGCTATTGTTTTCTCCACTCTTGGAGGATGTTTCAAAAAAAGAATCAATTCTATGATGGTTTTTAAATTTTTCAGCTTGATCTGTTTCTACACTTCTTCTCACGTCAGCTAAATCAAGTTTTTCTCCAACGAGAATGAAGACTGGGTTGGGAGCATTATTTTTTACTATTTTTAACCATTCTTCTAAACTTTCAAAACTAGTTCGTCGAGTAATATCATAGCATAATAAACATCCCACTGCGCCTCGCGTATAATTCGGCAAAAATATTCTAAAACGTCTTTCACCTGCGAAATCCCATATCTGGAGATTTGCGGTTATCTTATCGTTGATCTGGATGTTTTCAATCGCTAAATCTGTACCAATCGTTATTTTTTGTGGAATGAACTGACCTGTTGACAACCTCTGCACCATGGTGCTTTTCCCCACACCACCATCCCCTACGATACAAATTTTGAATAATAATTTACGCGACGTCATTCGATATTTACTTAATTAGTAATTTAAAATTACTAATAATATTATGAATTTAATTGTAAATAATATTTTTTGCTTTAATTAGTTTAAATTGATTTTAAGTTTATAAGACTATACAAAAAGTAAGAAGAAAATAGACTAAATGATTTTTAAAACAAAAGTAAAAAGAAATAGAAAAATAAAAATTGTTTATTCTTCAAGAATATCTTTTAACTCATCCACATTAAGATCTAAATATTTTGCTGTGATTAAATCTTTTCCAAGAAGAGTTAAGAAATTTTTTTTACGTTTCTTGTTAAGAAATTTCTTCATTTCTGATAAGTCAGGATTTGGGTCTGTAATTTCAATTAATTTCTTTTTAACAGCTGTATCAACAACCTTTTGACCTACTTCGGTTCGGATTATTAAAATTGCTTCTCCTGAACCTTTCGGAGCACCCCATGGTGAATAGGAAATATCAGAAAATTCACCAGAAAAATCAGTACAATATTTACAACCAGTCATTCCACCTGAAGAGCACGCATAAGCTATACGTAGGGATGTTCTCTCAGCTCCTGTGTTGAAATCGCTTGTAAGAATTTTAGCTAATCCCTGAAGATGGCATGGATTAGCAATTATCCCAATATCACGTTTGTAATCTTTATATGCTTGACCAATACCTGTGACTAGTGGCCCTGCATTATCCATAGTTGCTTTTGGTATATATTTCTTTGCTTGTTTTGCATTATCTACTACAACGGGGAATGCTACTGGTGGTTTTTTACGTTTAGGTTCGCTCAAAACCATATGTTTTATAACACCAGATTCAAAAGCAGCTACTGCTAAATTGTATAAAATCTCATCTTTGTTTTTAGATTTCACCTGGATTATATCATTATAAACTCCTACAGCTAAATCAATACGAGTTTTTCCAAATAAATTTTGTTCAATTTCCGATATTGGAAGAAAACTTCTTGGACATGCATTATAACAAAGCCCCACAGTCTCAGCGCATTCATCCACCACATAAGCTTCCCCAGTTTCTCGGTTAAAATCCATATGTGGACAAAATGCATTACAACTTCCACAATGGATACACAAGCCAGAGTAAATTACCTCATTTTCGAGATCTTGACTAGATTTTTCAATTTTCATTTAATTTAACCAGATACAATATTCATTTTTATGTGTGAAATTTCACACTAAATGAAATATCACACCAATAAAAAGCTTTTTGATATCATTAAACAATAATAAATATTAGGATATTTTAATTAATGGAAAGGATAACGTTATAAAAACACTTTATCCGAATGAATATTATAGACTATTTCTAATATGTTCTTAACATTCTTCATTAGAATCTTCTAAAAAACGAGAACATGTATCATCTAGCTTCTTAATTATATGGTCTCGATCTTTCCATGTAATCCAGGTATTTCCTGATTTTTCAAAGTGAAATCCATCATAGTTTTTTTTTATTTTGGCTAAGGTTTTTTTAATGAAACTCCAAGAAAATCCTGTATCTTCTACAACTTTCGCTATAGCTATAGGGTGATTTTCTTCAAGATCATTATTGAAATATTCTATAATTTTCTCTAATCCTGTTTTTACCCCTTTTTCCGGTTTAACCATGAAATAGAATCTAAATTGTTTACTTTTGATATAATATATTTAATACTTTTAAATAATTTCATGCTATAATTTATCGATTATCATAAATCATTTTTTATTCTTCTATATTATTTGACTTACTTATACCTTCTTTATGAACTACAATCGAATGGATACCAAAAATTAGAATAAAAATTATGAATAACCATAATAAAACTAATTGTAACCCCAGTAAATAGTCTATTCTGACCCTAATACCAGGGATATCTGGAATTATTTTAAAAAATTGAGCAAACAATTTCAATAAAATTACAAACAATGATATCGTTTCAGCTCTGAAAATCTTAAATTTTTGTTCTAAATATTCTACCTTATCAAATATCGAACCGATAATGTAAATAAATAATAAGAGATCAATAATAAAAAAATACCACGCAAAGTCTACCGTATCTGGAAATATAATTTCAGCGATAATATCTATAAGAATATAAAGAATGTAAAAATAAGTCAATAAGAAAAATAAAGTAATATATGCTGCTAATTTTTTAGTGATCAACAGTCTTGTTAGTACGATAATAATTAAAATAATATTGACCCAATAAATAATTCTGAAAATGTTTACGCTTCTTTGTGCAGCACCAGGTGTTAACCTACGCATAATGCTAATGGTTATAATAAAAACTAATAAAGCTATAATCCCAAATATTACAAATTCTAAAGGTCTTGTAAATTTCCTTGATTTTTCATTATCATAAAAATAGTCATCGACTTTAGTGGATGAATCCATACAAAACTTAAAAGCAAAAAATCCCGTTACAATTTGATTTGTAATCAAAAAAAAAAACCGAAGGTAAGATGTTTTAAGGAGACCTTTAAAAATTAATATAAATGGGATTGAAATTACAAATATGATAATAATGAAGATATAACTCATTTCATCAATTGGTTTAAAGAAGGTGACGATAAATAAGAGGATCGTAAATCCGAATAAAATACCAATAAAAAAAAACAGAAATTTATAATATCCTTGAACAGGAAAGATAGTATAACCAAATAATATCAAAACCCATGCTGTGATAAACAAACCCAAAATCAGAACGTAAATAGGTTTTTTAAAGAATATCTTAAGACCAGTAATAAAAGACATTTTGACTGCTAACCATTCTCTTTTTTTAATAAAGTTATGAAAAGTTTTATTAAAGCTTTATGAATAACTCATTATTTTCTCATTTTAATAAATCCACCAGATTTCATTAATTCACAAGGTTTCAAGTACTTTATACCAGAATTTTCGACAAATTCTTCTAAAATTTGCGTCCATTTTACATAGTTTCTTTTTCCTGATCCAAATGGTCCTGGAAGGTTCATTCCAGCCATCATTGCATCATCAATTAATTTATAACCTGAAACAATCTGATCTTCTAAAAGTCTACATCCTTCATTTAGCTGAATAGCCATAATTAATTCAATATTAAGTATTCCTGCCTTTTCTGCTTTTAATATACGTGGTTCCCCATTTTTCCATTCGAAAAAGCCCTTTCCTGTTTTTTTTCCAAGGTGTCCCTTTTCTACTAAACCTTTAATCATATTCGCCGGAGTAAAATCAGGAGATAGTTCTTCTGCAAAATAATTTAAAGCATTGTTAACTGTATCTAGCCCAAGGTGATCCATTCTAGCGAATGGTCCAACTTTAGCAAGATCCTCAGCATCAGCATCTAAATTTTCCAGAGGTATCCCTTTTTCTCTCGAAAATTCAAGAAGCCAGTTTAAATATAGAAATGTTGCACCTGTCAAGCGATTTACGATAAATCCCGGACTTTCTTTTTGAAGAATTGGTATAAATCGTTTACCTTGAAGTGCTGGAAACCTTTCACATATTTCTCTTGTAATTTCTACAGTTTCTTCAGTCGTTTTTTTTCCTTTAATGATTTCTATTAATCGAAGTACAACTATTGGGGTGAAAAAGTGACACCCAATGACCTTATGAGGTCTCCCTGATGCCAATGCGATTTCAGAAATGCTCATCGTAGATGTATTTGTGGCTAAAATTGCATGTTTAGGAGCAAGATTCCCTAATTTCCTAAAGAGTGCTTTTTTAAGTTCCAAAACTTCAGGAATCGCTTCAACAACAAAATCTGCGTTGGATAATGATTTTTTCAAATCAGTTTGCTTAACTAGATTATTAATAAGATTATTGGTGGTAAAATCTTTTTCTAATTTACCTTTAGCCTTAAGTTCTTTTAAACCATTTTTAATCTTAATCTCTGCTCTGTCAAGAATTTCTGCAGATAAATCATTTAGGATAACTGTTTTAAAACCACCCATAAGAGCAACCTGGGCAATTTCGTAACCCATAGTCCCCGCACCAATCACAGCTATTGTGTTGATATTATTGATAGAGACCATAAACTAACACATAATATTAAGATTAGAAATTTAAAATTAAACAGTCGTGATTATAAAGATGTATGACGAGAATATATTAAGAACATTTATCAAAGACATAATATCTGCTTAATCGTTTTTTTATTAAATTCGTTTATTAAATTTTTACTTGTATTTTCGAAAATTTCCTGATCGCATTAATTCAGTTGGACGAAAATAATTTTTTCCTGATTTATCTGCAAAATCATCTAATAGGTTGCACCATTCTTTATATTTGCTTATTCCGGATTCAAATGGTCCAGGTGTACGCATTCCAGCAATTATGGTCTTATCAATTATCTCATAACTTGCAACAATTCCTTCTTCCAAGAGCCTACAACCTTCATTCATTTGGAGAGCCATGAAACAATCTAAATTACCTAAGTTAGCTTTTTTCGCTCCATGAGTTATAGGTTTTCCGTCTTCGGACCATTCAAGATAACCTTCTCCTGTTTTTCTTCCTAAATTTCCTTCATTAATTAGTTTTGCTAATGCTTTTCCCGTAGCAAAATCTGGAGAAACGTTTTCTTCAAAATATTTAGCTGTGTTTTGAATAACATCTAATCCTAAATAATCTCGTTTTGCTAGAATCCCCATTTGGCCAGGAACTACGAGATCTTCATTAAGATCTTTCAATGGAATACCTTTCTCCATTGCAACATCAGTTAACCAATCTATATAAGCACCACTAGTAATTGTTAATCTATTAACGATAAATCCTGGACTTTCTTTTTCAACACGTGCAATATATTTTTTTCCCCTGATACAAGGAAATGATTCACCAATAGCGGCACTAATCTCAAATGTCTCATCGGAAGTTTTTTTACCTCTAATAAGCTCAATCAGTTCAAGTACTGGTATAGGTATAAAAAAATGCATACCAACAACTTTATCAGGTCTGCCCGAACTAGATGCTATTTCGGTGATGCTCATTGTAGATGTATTAGTAGCAAGTATTGTATGCTTTGGTACAAGATAACCTAATTTTTCAAAAATCGATTTTTTAAGATCCATAAATTCTGGTACTGATTCAACAATAAAATCGGCTTTAGCAACTTTTTCAAAATCATTTTCTATAACTAATTTTTCCATAAGATTATTTGTAGTGTTGTTTCCAAGTAATCCTTTAGTTTCTAATTTTTCAAGACCCGTTTCAATAAAATTGGTTGCAATATCTAACGTTTTCTGAGTTCTTGACCATAATTTTACTTTATGAAATTGATCAGACATAATAGCTACTTGTGCTATCTCACGACCCATTGTCCCAGCACCGACAACTGCAAATTCTTTAAAATTACTAATATCAATCAAGAGAGCTTCTTTCCTACAATTATTTTTTATAATTTAATTATTTGAAGAGAGTATTATAAGTAATAATTAAAAATCCTTTTTTAGGATAATTTTTCTTATTATACTATTTTTAGGATACTCTTTTTATAATTTAGATCGAAAAAATAAACCATGAGAGCAACATTGTTCCTATACCCAGAAAAATCGAGATTGGCAAACCAGGTAAAATTTTGTTTCTTTTTAAACCCATAATTGTAATTCCAGTCCCAAAAATTATGGCTAAAGAGGTTAAGATCATGATAATTAGATTATTTGTTTGCACAAGAGCACTAGAGGTAAGCATACTGTAAAATGCTAAGTCACCAATTCCTATTTCCAGTTTAGATGTATCATATGCATATTCTCCACTTTGTAATTTTGCTTTTAATTCTTCTTCAGGAATAATATCCTCTTGGTCATCAGGTTCAGAAACTATTTCAATCAATTGTTTTATAGGTCCATGTTTATACAAAACCGCAAAAATGTCCCAAAAAGAAATTCCAATCAATATTGCCAAAGTGGTCCATAGGGGCATAAAAACACCCATAGAAGCACCAATAAGTAATCCTATATATAGCACGATAAAATTTTTAATCTTAATTGATTTTGATCTAAAATATCTATAAATCATAAAAAAAGTAAATACTGCTGTAAAAAAGATTAATTCTACATCAAGTAAAAAATACAATCGAGGAATATTGGATATCGTAAGAAATAAAATTATCTCTCCAAAAAACCAAGATTGAAAAAAGATTACTATTCCAAATCCTATACCAAAAATATACATTAAAGCTCCCACGCCTTTTTTTTTTATTATATAAATTATGATAAAGGCTGAGAATCCCGCTAAGATCGTATATATTAGTCCATTAATTATTCCCCCAATTGCTCCATACTCGCTTTCAGAAAAATACCCCCCATCTATTTGAACGCCTGCTTGAACGTATGTTAAATATGCTAAAATGCCTGCAATTATTACAACTAAAATTATTGGGACAGGATACAATTTTCTTTTAATCCTAAAAGTTGGAAAGTAATGAGGAATAAAATCCTTTTTAACAACCTTCGTATCAGAATCCAGATCGTTTGGTGCTGAATCTATTTCTTCTCTTCTTGCTTCCAATATTTCTGGTTGTTTTGCATTTTCTTCCATAATTATGTATCAAGTTTCAACGAATTGAAATAATTTACTTTATAATATAATTTATAATTTAAATACCTATTAATAATGAAGTTAAACCAGTTATATTTTAAGAGAATAATTATACTAGCTAAAATAAAATAATTTTTGACGTTAAATGGTTAAATTTCGAAAATATGAACAAAGAATACGAAAGTATAAGGATAAACTAATCAAATTTGTAACCAGAATAGGAATTTCTTACTCTGAAGATTTTCAATTAGTAGAGGAAGAATTAAAAAAATTAATATTACCTTGTCATTTGGGAATTATGTTTTATACAGATTTTGATAACAATTTGTTTAAACAAATAAATTTTTATTTGAATCACGTTTTTGATTCTTTCTTTTTTGATATTAAAGATCTAGGACAATTTCATTTTACCAAAGACTTGATCTCTAAAGGTATTAAAAAAGAATATAAAGAAATGAGGAGGGTTAACGATAAGTTGATTACTCACCCCACAAATAAGTTTTATCAGGTACTAATAAACAAAAAAAAAGAAGAAAATTTAGGTATAATAGTTCTGCTTACAGATCTTCCAATATATTCTAGTAGTGATGATAATATCATATTTATGTTTGGAGAAACGCATTTAAAACATCGATGTTGTATTGTATCTACACTTAAATTGAAGGAAGAATTCTATGATAGACATAAAGATGATGAAATCTTTAAGCAGAGAGTTCTAAAGGAAATTATTCATGAGATTGGGCATATTTTTATAGGTTCTAGCCACTGTGAGAGAAATTCATGTGTCATGAAATTTTCTGAAGATGTTGAAGACATCGATAAGAAATCATATAATCTATGTGAAAGTTGCAAATTAAAATTAGAGAATATTAGAGCGGAATATAACTTTTAAGATATAATATTGCTTTAAAAACTAATAGTAGGTAATTTGTGTATAAATTCTTTTACTAAACGTACTCGTTCTTTCCTTTCTTTTTTATAATATCTGAGTGGATAAAGTTCATTAATCGAAAATTTGTAGAGCTCTACCCAAATTTTTGCTATGTTGCTTATTCTATAATTCTCAGCAACTTTTTTAGCATTTTTACCCATTTCTAGTCGTAAATCATCATCCTTAAATAATTTTATAGCTTTTTGCATGAAATCATCTAGATCTGTACTTAGATAGCCTGTTTCTCCGTGTCTAATTACGTCCGAAATTCCAATACTATTAGAACCTATACAGGGTGTTCCTTGTGCCATACTTTCCAAAAGTACTAATCCTTCAGCCTCTATCCATGACCATAAGCAAGATAAATCAGCAGTATTGTAAAGTTTTAACAAATCATTAAATGGGACTCGTCCAAGATATGAAACAAAATCTTTATATTGCTTTTTCTTAATAAGTCTTAGAACATGAGAAGTCGAAGGTCCATCGCTACCCACTAAAACTAGATGTGTATCTGGAATCTCTTTATGAATTTTTTTAAAAGTTCTGATAATGCTTAATTGGTGTTTTTCTGGTGAAAGTCTTGAAGCATATAGAAGTATCTTTTTACTATCTAAATTATATTTCTCTCGAATTCCATTTTCCCTAACATCAGTGAAATAATTATCATGAATGCCATTAGAAAGGCAGATAATAGGTTCTTTGAATCTTTGTTTCCTTAGTAAATCTTTCTTCGATTTAGTTGGAACTGATACTAGATCATATTTATCTAAAATATGTCTCTCATATCTCCATACCCAATCCATTTTAGATAGAAGCCCACCTACTATAGGGATATATTGTGATGTGTAGAAAGATAAAGGGGAGTTGTGAGTGCCTACCATCGGTATTCCTATATATTTTGACCAGTTTATCGCCATACTTCCAAATGTCGCATGTGTATGAATGTGAGCAATATCCAAATAATCATGTTGGCAGAAAAAGTATTTATGGATAGGAAAGCTTAAAACAAATCCTGTCTTTGGTGCTATTTTTGCCCCAAAGAAATTGTGAAGACAGAGATTTTTTGGTATATTTTGTGGCTTTTGTATTCCAGGAGCATAAACGTGCACATTATGTCCTGTATGTTTCGCAATTGCTTCGGATAGAAATCGTACAGCATGTGCAGTTCCATTGGTTTGACTATACATACTAGTAAAAAAACCAATATCAAGCTTTTGTTGTACCATATTGTTTCAGAAATGGGAAATTGATCAGAAAAATAATTTTATAAAGTATATATTTTATTGAAAGACTCATTTATTTATTAAACTGATTATTAAAAAAAACTCCGATTTTTAATAAAATCGCAGAGTTATTCCTATTGAAAAAAAGAAAATTACAAATTTTTCAATTTTCCATTTGGGATTTAAAATTCTACTTTTTTGGTTCAATCGAGAGCGCAATCTTGGTTTTTGGTTGTTAATCTAAAAAAAAATATATAATAAAAGTGACACATATTATGAAGCGTACAAGAGATAAGCCTCCTAATTTTGAATTTAGTAAATTTAAATTATCAAAAACAGAAAATTTTTTTTGATTTGAAATATAAATCTTTGTTATGGATTCGAAAGAAGAAAAAGAAATCGTTGAAGATATCCTAAACAAAAGGAGATTGTCCTATTCAATAGAAATCCTAGATATCCAAGGAGATAAATACACAGTTCGAAATAACTTTGGTTCCACAACTGTATATATAAAAAAAAATGATGAATATTACTTAGAAGAGGAATTAGAATAAGATAACCTCTAATTTTATTTTATATTAAGAATTTTTTGTATAAATCATAGAGCTTAATGGCTCTTTTGTTTATAATTTGATAAATATTTATGATTAATAATTTGTATTAGATAAGAATTTAAGATACTAATTTTATAAATAAATTAACTATCAATAAATTATAAAATAATTAGTTGATTAGAAATTAGGAGAAGAAGAGTAGGAACGGAGAATACTGAAGATAAGTTTATTGAGAAATTTAGAGCGGTACTCAATGATAATAATTCACTTTCAATATTTAATAAAAAAAAAAGATCTATTTGTATTATTCGCCGAGATTTAGCAAAAACATATGAAATAGAAGTAGAGGCTTCAGAAGCTCCTGTATTGAACAAGATGTTAAGTGAGCCAGAACCATATGAGAGTTCTATGGCCGATGTAAAAATTCTTGAAGATGAAGTTTTTCCTATAAATGAAGCTTTTCAGAAAGTTTTTGGAATGGATAAGGAATTTAAATTAAATGGGATTAAACTCGCCATTGGAAGTAATTACAATGATTATGTTACTATTGAACAAAATGATTTAGTTCGTTTTGATGTAAAACCTACTCTTACGGGATTGAATAAATTTATTAAAGAAAATAAAGAAAGTATACTTGGGTTTTTGGATTGTGAATATATCAGTGAAGAAGGAAACGTAATTTACCTAAATTGTAGTAAAAAAAATGTTTCTGAAAAAGTCTTTTCAATAAAACTATTAATTCTTGCATCTATGCAACAGAGAGGATTTTTTCTTCAACAGGAACATAAATATTATGGTCTTCAGCTTTATGTTGTTATAGAATCAAGAAAAGCTAATGATCCAAAACTGTTAGAATTCCTCAAGGAGTTAGATATTGATTGGGAGTTGATATATTTTAGAAGGAAATTAGCTATCCATGATTGGACCGAAATAGAATGTGAAAAAGACTCTGAAAATCTAAAGGGATTCTTGCGAGCTAAATACGAAACTTTGAATTACTTCGATGTAAATAATATAATACGCTTAATAGTTAAAAATCAATTACCCTTTAAAGTAGCTTATAAAACTGCTTCGTTATTATATGAAATGAAAAATGAAAGAGCCTCGAGAATTCAGGATCAAAGGTATCATGAAAATTCTTATCAAGAAGATCAACTCCAACAAGATGAATATTCAATAACACTTAAGAAGGCAGAGATCGCTGCAGCTGCTACAATAGCATGTGCATATTTAGGCATCCATAAGAAAATAACTTATGATAGGGATATATCTTTAAGTGAGATATTGAAATATCAAGAAGAACTTACCAATATGTAATCCTTGTTTTTTAAGAAATAAAAAATAAATATATTTATGGTAAGTTAATTGATTTTAAAATTAGTTAAAACCGTATGATTGTTTTAATAATTCATGATTTACTTTTCCAACACTTATACTTTTACCTGTTCTAATGTTAGTTAAGGTATAGGTTGCTGGAGCAAATAAACCTGGATCAATATCATAGAAGTTGTAATTCGCTTCTTTAAATGTTTCAATGAATGGTTTTCCATAACTAGAAGATGTATTTGCTGGTCCTTTCTTAATAAGCTCAAATAACTCTTCTTCCTTTTCTTTTTCAACATTAACAGTGTAATAGGTCATCCCAGCTGCACTGATAGAATCATTAGTACGCCCCATAGCACCCAAATCATCTTTTGCGATTGGAGCGATTGTTGTTGTTCCATACCCATCTTTAATTAGTTCTATAGGAAACTTAATTTCATGTAATTTATGAATTCCTGTTTCTACAATTCTTGCGGCTACTTGAATTGATCCTGTTAAGCAAGCAGTAGGGGCACAAACAGTGTATGTTTTGTTTGTCTCAACTCCACATTTTTCAGCAACAATATTCATAACTTCTTCATTGGGTAATTTAGCAGTTTCAAAAACAATAACAGCACAATCAGAATTATCATTATAATCAATTTCATCAAATAGTTTCTCAACTTTACTTTTAGCTCGTGCTGGTCCTGAACCAAGTGACTGGAAAATGACTTTCTTTTTCATTTGTCCATCTTTTTCGACCTCTTTCTTCAATTTCACGTTCCAACCTGCTAATTGAGACGCCATGCATGAAATTAATGGTTCTGAAGTGTGCACAATAACACTTGGCAAAAAATGTCCATCTAAGTTATAGTGAGAAAATATTACAGATCCTAATCCGCCCATACATATTTCTCCAACTAATTTGCCCCCTTCCCATGAAGCGTTAGTCATATCAAGAATAGTTGAATTATTAGCTAAGTTAACTATATTCGCCTTAAAAATTTCTTTCTCTTTAATTATCTTATCTGCTATGTTTTTAGCAAGCTCATTTATTTTTAAATGATGCATTTATTTCCACCTTAGTAGATTTATTTTTTAATTGAGTATTTATTATAATTTTGATATTTTATTATAATATAGTTTCAATTTTGAATTTATGAATATCTAATTGCTTAAAAAAATGGATGAAAACAGAGAAAAATTAACAAAGTTACTTGATGATCTCAAGAACGTAAAATCCTACTTTTTTGAAAAAATTAAAAATCTAGACGCTCCAGTTAAAATTTATACTCATATTGATGCTGATGGGTTAAGTTCAGGTGCTATACTAGGCAAAGCTCTATATCGGGAGAAGATACCGTTTCAAATCACTGTCCTAAGACAATTAGAAAAACAAGAAATTATGAAAATATCAGAGAAACTTCAAAAATATAAGAATTTTATAATATTTTCTGATTTTGGTAGTGGACAATATTTAGAACTACAAAAAGAATTTATTCTTGATAAAAATTTTGATTCATTTTTAATTTTGGATCATCACATCCCTCAAAATGTTTCTGGTAAAGAAGAAATCAAAAAAATCGAAGAAATTCATGAAAACACTAGATATTGGCATATAAATCCTTACTTTTACGGGATTGATGGAAGTATAGAAATATCAGGGGCAGGTTTGTGTTACTACTTTGCAAAATGTTTAAACCAAACAAATATAGATTTATCACCTATCGCTGTTATTGGTTCAATAGGGGATATACAAAATCAAGGAGAGAATAAATCGTTTTTAGGACTTAATACCTTCATTTTGGAAGATGCAACAAAATTAGGACAAATTGAAGTTGTAAATGATCTAAATTTTTCAAGTTTAAAACCTTTGAATGAAGCTATTGCTTATTCACCAGATTTTAATTTACCCGGGTTATCTACAGACGCTAATAGATCTTTGATTTTCCTTAAAACTCAAGGAATTTTAATGGAAAACTCAGATGGAAATGTGAAAACCTTAAATGAGTTAAATAAAGATGAGAAACAAAAGATTTCTTCTGCTATAATTGAATATGCATCAATTAAACTAGATTTAGAGCCCAATAAGATAATAAAGAAGTTAATTGTTAATCGATACCTATTAAAGGATGAGCCTTTCGGTTCAGAACTTCATGATGCAAGAGAATTTTCGAATCTTCTAAACGCATGTGGCCGAACTCATAATTCAGCATCTGGAATTGCTATTGCAATGGGGGATAGAAAAGTGATTTATCAACAGTCAAAACAATTTTTAGAAAATTATAGAAAATCATTACTCGAAAGTCTTTCTTGGATTCAAGAGAATGAAAAAATTTTACAAAAAGACTCGATTCAGTATTTTTTTGGGGAAGATAAAATCCCTGAAAGTATAATAGGGACAGTTACTTCTATGTTAATATTTGAGGGTTTTAAAGGAGTGGATAAGTCAAAACCGATATTTGGCTTAGCAAAAAGAAATAATGAGGATATCTATAAAGTTTCAGGGAGAGCCCATGAAAAAATTGTAAGTCAAGGAGTCAATCTTTCTACAGCGATTAGATATGCTTGTGAAAAATCAAATTTAGACGTGTTAGGGGGCGGACATCCTCCAGCAGCAGGAACTAAAATCCCAATTGAAAAGTCCGAATTATTTCTCGAAAATTGTAATATAGCAGTACGCAATCAACTAAAGAAAAGGATATAATTATTTAAGTAGAATTATTGGATTACAAAAATTCGTTTAAATTTGGTAAATTTCTCCTGTTTCGGGAGCCACTGAATTGTAATTTTTAGTTACTAATTCACTGGCTAAACTTGTGGCTGATTTATTATCCCCATGAACACAAAAAACATCACTGTTAGAATCCTTTTTAAAATTTAGATTTTCGATATAGTTATGAATGTGAAAGTTATCAGAATGACTCGAAAAATCGAAATAATTATAATCACATTTGGCTTCAATTCTCATATCAAAATTAGGTTTATTTTTTCGAGATTCTGTATATTCAAAAATTCCCTCATCTAATAAACTTCTTCCTGGAGTTCCTTCTACTTGATAGCCTACCAAATATATTGCTGATAAGGGATCGTTAAGTATTGCCTGAATATATTCTATAGCAGCTCCTCCTTTAAGCATGCCAGAAGGAGCAATTATCACACCATTAGTATTTTTAACCTTAGCTCTAGTCTTAGGCCTAGAAACAAACTGTGCTTTTCTTAAAGCACTTCTAAATAATTTTATGTTTTTAATAAAACTGGGATAATCTAGACATAACATAGTTATTTTTCTTGCAAGACCATCAATAAATATATTCCCATTATATTGATATTTTTCTAAAATTAATAATGCCTCTTGAGAACGAGCAACACCAAAAGCTGGAATTAATACCGTTCCGCCATTATCTGTAACATTTGTTATTTTCTCTACAAACTCTCTCTCAAGTTGCTCTCTTGGTGGATGTTTCCTAAGGGCGTATGTAGATTCTATAATTAAAGCATCTATTTCAGGAATATCGATATAGTTCGCAGAGTGTATTAAATTAGTAATTTGGGTATTTAAATCACCAGAATAGAGGATTGTTTTGTGATCTACTTCAAGTAAGATTGATACACTTCCGGGAATGTGACCTGCATCAATAAAGGTTATAAAGAAGTTATCAGCAATCTTTTGTCTAATACCATTCGTGAGAAAGTATGAGTTTTGTTTTAAAGATTCTAATTCTCGATATCCAAAGGGAAATGGATATTTTGATATTCTTATCATGTCTTTGATTAAAATATCTGCTAGCGCAAGAGATATAGAGTTTGTGAAAAATGGTACCTTTTCAGTTTTATATAAAAATGGGAGACCACCCGAGTGATCAATATGACTATGGGTTAGAGCAATTGCTTTTAAGTTCTCTACATTAGTTGTACAAGGAAGTCTTTCTTCTCCACTGAATCGAATCCCGTAATCCAACATGCATTTTACACCATTTTTGGATTCAACTAAAACTGCACTTCTCCCAATTTCTCTACATGCCCCGAGAAATTTTATAGATACCATTGTTATAAAGACTTAATAAGAATTTTTAGTGTTATCATTTCTATTATATTGGGAAACGGATTAAAAAATAATAATTTTATTAAATTCAGTAGTAGTATGAATATGTTTGGTTTAGATTTATAAAATTCAATCAATAAAAAATAATCAATAAATTAGAAAAATTATTGTTATACTATTTTCTTTATAGCATTAATTAGTAAAGCAATAACATTATTTACATTTTTCCCAAAAATTTCTAAGATTTCTTCCCAAGTAACAGGTGCTTCATCATCCTTCCAACAATCATAATCTGTAGACATTGCAACAGCAGCGTAAGGAATTCCTGCTTCATTTGCCAAGATTGTCTCAGTAGCAATACTCATATTAATCACATCAGCACCCCATATCCTAAACATCTCTGACTCTGCTCTTGTTGAAAATCTTGGACCTTCAATAGTAACTACAGTCCCCTTTTCATGATATTTGAGATTCAATTCTCTTGCTGTTTCAATCAAAATGTTTCGAAGTTCTTCTGAATAGGGATACGCCATAGGAGTATGCTTCATATCTCCCGGCTCAAATTCTTCGAAAAAGGATACTCTCCGGAGCCTAGTAAAGTCAATAAATTGGTCGAGAATTACTAAATCACCCCTCCCAATTTCTTCTCTTAAACTTCCACAAGCAGTTGTAGCTAAAATATGAGTACATCCTTGATCTTTCAAGGCTTGTATATTTGCTCTATAATTTACTTGCGTTGGTGGGATAGTATGCTCTCTTCCATGTCTTCCTATAAGTACTACATCAACATTACTAATTTTTCCACTCTTTAGAGGAGAACTAGGATTTCCATATGATGTACTAACTTCTATATCTTTTGCTTCCTTTAAAATATCAGGATCATCTAATCCAGAACCTCCAATTATTCCAACTTTTATTTGTCCCATATTTTTCCCTATAAGTTTTTTTAAATTATAATATTTGAAATTTAATAAATTATATTTAAACTGTTCAAAGATAACCTAAATAACATCTCATTAAAATAGAAATTCTAATAAAAATCATATTGACTATTATAAAATTTATTTCTTAATCTTAATTTAAAATTCTTATGGAACGAACTAAAGTTCTTGTTATTGGTTCACTAGCTTTTGATTATATAATGGGGTTCAAAGAGAGTTTTATAAATGCTGTATCGATTGATCATGATAAGGAAGAATATCAGAGTACGGTTACAGCAGATAGTCGTAAACAATTTTTTGGAGGAACTGCAGGAAACATCGCATATAATCTGGGTCTCATAAATCTTGCCCGTGTTTCTCTATTTGGTTCAGTTGGAAATGATTTTGGTAGATTAGGCTATAAAAACCATATTTCAAGGTTTGAAAATATCGATTTATTAGTTGATGAGCATGAAGATCTATTCACTGCAGCTTGTTATATTGTTAATGATGTAAAGTCTAATCAAATGATCATATTCCATGGTGGTGCTTTAGATAGGTGTGTAGATATTGATTTAAGAGAAAAAATATCAAATCCCGAAGAGTATATTTATGCGATAAACTCAACACAGGGTATAGATGCTATGACAAATTTTGCTAATCAATTATATGATTTAAAAATTCCCACAATATTTGATCCGGGTCAAGTAACTCCACTTTTCCAAAAAGAGAGTCTAATAGACATACTCAATAAGTCAGAAATTTTAATAGGGAATAATTATGAAATAAATCAAATAAAAGAAAAGTCAGAATTGTCTGAGGAATCAATCCTCGAACACGTTAGGGCAATTATTACAACCAAGGGATCTGAAGGTTCAGAATTGATTTATAAAGATGAAAATAATAATCTATTCAAAATAAATATCCCAATTGCTACTCCAAAGGAAGTTAAAGACACTACTGGGGCTGGCGATGGTTATCGTGCGGGGATCTTATCTGGTTTAATATTAAATATGACAATATTAGATTCCTGTCGACTTGGAGCTATAATTGGCTCTTTTGTGGTTGAAACTGACGGTGCGCAAACACAATTTTTTACTCTAAAACAAGTGAAAAAGAGATTTTTTACTACATTTGGATATACTCCCGTTGAATTAGAAGGTTTATAAAAAAAAGGATTTAAAAATAATTTTATGAATAACAATTTATTCTTCAACTGGTATTTGAATTAGAGATAATACATTATAATTTTGCAATTTATCTCTTCCATGTAAGCTTCCTGTTAACTCAATTACAAAGGCTACCCCAGAAACTATCCCACCTGCCTTTTCAACCAGACTGCATGCTGCTTTTGCTGTGCCACCTGTTGCTAACAAATCATCAAAAACTAATACTTTGTCTCCTTTTTCTATAGCATCACGATGCATCTCAATAGTATCAGTACCATATTCAAGTTCATATGTTTCACTAATTGTTTCAGCGGGTAATTTTCCAGGTTTTCTAATTAATACAAAACCTGCACCTAATTTATATGCTATAACTCCACCCCAAATATACCCTCTTGCTTCAATAGCGGTAACCTTTTTTATACCCATATGTTTAAAATAATGAATTATTTGGTCACATGATTCTTTAAAAGGTTCATGAGCTTTTGCCAATGTAGTAATATCCTTGAATTGAATCCCTTCAATTGGGAAATCAGGGACATTGCGTATGTATTTTAAAAGATCCATTTTACTATTAATCCTTTTTTTATATTTTTTTATTTATGCTATTTATTTAAATTAAAAATTATATTTAATTGAATCGTCATAATATCAAATTGCTTCTATACTAAAATCTCTTTTTTAGAATTAGAAAAAATTAAATAAAGATAAAATTATAAAGATTATATAAAATCAATTAATTTAATAGTTAATAATATTAATCTATTGATTTTTTAATTATATTCTAAAACTATCAGAAAATACGATGAAAGTACTTCTATTTGGCCCTGCAAATGCAGGTAAAACAAGTTTAATGAGGACTACATGCTTAGGATATAACTTCATGAAAGTTCTTAATCTAAAACCTACAAAAGGAGTATCTAGAGAAAATTTCATTTTCAGAGGGATTTTAGAGTTATCGATTTGGGATTTAGGTGGTCAGGAAAGATATTTAGAACGCTATTTCTCTGAATCTCAAAGAGAGCTCATATTCTCTGAGGTTGCTACTGCTGTTTTTATGGTGGATTCTGCTAATGTAGATGCTAGAGTACGTGATATTTTTGATAATTTCTTAAAGAATTTATTCGAATTTTCCCCTAACATTGATCAAGCATATGTATTATTAAATAAAATCGATTTGCAAGAATCTAAAGAGGATGAATTCTATGAAATCTTATCTAAAGATTTAAACGGAAAATATAAAGATAAGATTTCCTACACTCCTGTGTCTGTAAAAGAGGGTAGTGCTCAACATAGATTAATTGAAATATTAGATTATGAGATACAGAAGAATACTTTATCGTTACAACGTTTGGGAAAAATACGTCATTTATTAGATGAATTAAAACTTAGTACTTTATCAGAATATCTACTATTCAACCAACCTGACGGTTTATTGATTACCTCAACATTTGGTAAATTTGAGTCAAAACCTTTACAATTTATGAAATTCGAGATTGGGACCTTAGATTCTAACATTTATAGTATATATCAACAAATTATGGAACTACAAAATACATCAAATCTCTCCCCATTAAAGCTTTCTACTATAGTCTATGAATCTGAAGAATGCTGGATATTAGTAAAAGAAGTTATCAATGGTGCTGTTTTAATGGCAATTACAAGAAATAAGCGCCCTGAAGTATTCTCTGGGGTAATGAGTGCCCTAAATGGCGAAGTTTTTAATAATTTAAAGATCTATCTTAAATCTACTGAGTTTTAATCAGCTTAAGAAAAAAATAGATTATTAAAAAACTTAATTTTATGAATATATAAATCGTTGTTTATTGTTCCTTGTCATATAATCCTATTTTTGTAAGGAACTGCTGTTTGGCATGATGAGGTCTTCTAATAACTGTATCATTTTGTTTTTCGATTTCTCTTGCTTCATCACACATATACGCTGCAGTTCTCATCATCTCATGAGCAGCAGCGAGTAATGGCATATAATCAGATCTCTCTTTAAGCTGAAAACACGCTTTTCCAGTTATTTGTGAAACGGAAGCAGCTAATTCAAATGCAGCAATAGCTTTTGCGTGTGCGTAAGGATTTGAAAATTTAGCTGAATTTGTTGCAACAGTAGAGTCTACAATTATTTGAGGTAAATTAGGTGTTCTTCCATCTAACATATCCATGATAACTTTATTTAATTCATCTGCAATTAATTGAAGTGCACCTGTTATAGCAAGCACTTTTAATAAATCTGAGTTGTAAATGCTCATCTCAACGGGATCAAGGAAAGGTCTACGTGCTCCGATCATACTATCACAACCTATTAGAATATAACCCATATTTTTTTCTTTAATTTCATCAACGGCTTTTTTAGCAGGTGAATCGGAGATAACTATGGTAGGTATATTTCCTGCCATCTCTCTTGCTGCTTTTGGTCCTGGTAAAGCTGCGTTGGGGCTTGACATTATTATTAATTCAGGACCCCACTTTAGTAAATCTTCCATTGTTTCTGTGCACATCTCGGGTGGATGCATCTTAGCACCGGATGTAACTTCATAAACATTGATCCTTGTTGCCTCTGCTCGCTCGTCCATTAAGAAAGCAAGTAATAAGGAGGATCCAATTGTTCCATTCTTTAAAATTCCAATTTTAAGTAATTTTTCACTCATTTTTCATATATCTCTGTATTTCAATTATAATTTGAAAATATAATTCCTTACAATTTTTCAATGTTTTTATTTTTTTTTTAAAATTTTATATAAAATAGAACGCTATTAGTTCATACGATAATTAAAAATAATATATTAAAAATTATCAATTAGAAGGAGTAAGAAAAAAAATGGATTTAAATGGTGTAGAGATTGAAGACACTTTTTGTGAGGCATTTGGAGGTTTTTTTACGCGAATACTAATTACCGCTAAGAATGAAAAATGGGCTAAAATTGCTGCTTTAGTTTCAACAGGATATGGAACATCGACAATTCACTGCGATGCTGAAGCGGGAATTGATCTTTTTGTCCCCCCAGATAAGACTCCAGATAATCGTCCTGGAGTTATTATAATGTTTTTTAAAACTAAGAAGGATCAAGTAAGTAACGTTGTTATGAATCGGTTGGGGCAATGTGTCTTAACATGCCCAACTACTGCCTGTTTTGACGCACTGGATGGATCATTAGAACCGGAAAAAGAATTTGAAATAAAGATCGGAGAAAATCTTAAATTTTTTGGTGATGGATTTCAAGAAAAAGTAGAAAGTAAGTTTTCTTTTGCGGCATGGTCAATTCCGGTAATGGAAGGAGAATTCATTGTTCAAAGTATGGCGAGAGTTGGGAAAGGAATCGCTGGAGGGAATTTCTTGATCATTGGTCGAAGTGAAGATGCGGCTTTAGAAGCGGCTGAGAAAGCGATAGATGCAATAAAGGATGTGCCTAATGTAATAGCACCTTTTCCAGGAGGGATAGCCAGATCTGGATCTAAAGTTGGATCAAAATACAGTTTCCTAAATGCATCCACTAATGATCCACTCTGTCCCACTCTAAAAGATAAAATTGAAAATTCAAATTTACGTGAGGGAGATAATTGCGTATATGAGATTATTTTAGATGGTGCAACTGAAGATTCGATAAAAAATGCAATGAAATTAGGAATTCATGCGGCAGTAGAAGTACCTGGCATAAATCGAATTTCTGCGGGTAATTTTGGAGGAAAACTGGGTAAATTTCAATATCGCCTTTATGATGTCTTAGAATAAAAAATTGTACAAACCGATATTAAATAAAAAAGTATAAGTAAATATCAGTATTATAATTTTCTTTTAATTTTACGTCTAGGAATACTCTCTTCTTCTGTCTCCGGTATTTCATTTTCTAATTCTTCCTTTACAACTAAATCTTCAGGTTGCTTCTCTTTTTCTTCATTTCTTTTGAATATTCTTTTTGGTGTAAACTTTTTCTTTTTTGGAGTAGTGGTTTTAGACTCACTAATTTTTAATTTATAACGTCTAGAGGCAATTCCAATGCCTGCAAGAATTCCTATTATAAGACCTACAAAGAAAATTATCCATGGTAAAATGCCGCTTAATGCATCAGGGATGATTGTTATTGCTTGCGGTGCCATATCATAATCGTCTATTAGGCTTGTAATTGCTCCATCATGATCAATAACATAAATATACGCATACCACACTCCTGTTATTAATTCTACAGTCCGAATCGTAATTTTTGTATCAATACCTTTATAATCCGTTGTCATGTTATACCATTCATTATTCTGATCCAATAATGCTACTTTTACATAGGCAACACCCTCAACATCTGAAACATTAAAAGTGAAAACTAAATTTTTACCATATGATACGGATACCCCTTGATCTGCTGACCTTCCATTAATTTTATAACTGTGAATTTCAGGTAAATTATTTGTTACAATGAGAGATGTTATATATGATTCGATCCCTCCAGCTTGATCTTCTGCGGTTATAGTTATCTTATATTTGCCAACAGGTCTATTAGCTGGAATTGAAAAGATTCTGGAAAAGTTATTTTCCATAAGATGATTAAAATCAAGTGTGGCAATAAGGCTACCTATTGGACTTTCAATGTCCATAGAAACATCTAGATTTTGTGGAAGATCTTCTACATCTGTTATATTCAAACTAATTTCACAATCTTCAGCTCTCAAAACAGTTGTAGGGGAAAAAGTCACTGATGTTATATCTATAACTGGAATTGAATTCAATACATCAAAAGGGAAATAAGCAGCACATTTTTTTCCAGAAATGAGATCTGTCATATTTAACTTTATATAAAAAGTTTGATCTATAAAGGAATGAAAAGTCTCATTATCGATGTTATATTTGAATTGAACGCAATTATATTCAAAATTAGTTATATTACTCTGTTGGGATTCAATTGTGCTATTTACAATTGTAACATTCCATCCAAACTGATAAGAATCAAAATCATTAACAGTTAATTCTGCATAAAGTTCATTACCGATATAATATTCAGCGCTATTAGTAGTTAACATATAATTTGTTTTTATTGTAAAGTTTGTATAGGTTGTGTGTGCATTTAGAAGTTTATTTGTTACATTATAAATTAGAAAGCTCACATTCTGGAAACCTAAAGGTGCATTATATTTGGGTTGAAAGATATAAGAATATTCATTAGCAGATATGGATGTCATGTTGTAATTCTGAGTAGAGCCATTTGAAAACTCTATTTGAATTGTGGTATAATCAACATCGCTATAACCAAAAGTATCAATAGTAAAATTCACAGCTTCAAATAGCCGATAGATGGTGGTAGCATTTTGTTCAATGGCAAAATATGGTAATGGTGGTCCATTCGAAACTTTGGGGGCAAAAAATTGATTATTATTATCTTTATTAGTATCAATTACTGAAAAATCCTTTGGGGGGATAATAGAAATACTGATGTATATGTTAATTAAAATAAAAAGAATTAACACGACAGAAATATGTTTTTTAATTTTCAATTGTTTCATCTTCGTAATTTTTTATATTTCAATTGTTTATTCAGAAAATACAGAATAATACCAATGGGTATGATACAAGGTAATAAATAAAAGACCACTAAATTGAATGTTGAAAGTTCTATTTTTACTTTAAAATAAAATCTCGCTATTTCATCATTTTTACTATCCTCTATGATTATTTTATATGTTTTTTCCCCAAACTCATATGGATTATTTATAAGAGTAATACGTTTAACAATTCTGTTTTCTCCGGGGATGAGCTCATTAATATTTGATTGTACTATTTTTCCATTAAAGTATAAGGTAAATCCTTCTGAATTCTCCATATTACTTTTTATAATGGAAATGAAATAAGCTGGAGTTCCTTGTGAGAGTTTAGAGGGGAATGATGCACTTAGAATTTCAAATCTAGGGATAATTTTTACTGTCATTATGTCAGTATAATAAACAGTCGCGTTTTGTAGGATATTCATTTCTATTATAATTGTATTATTCACAATGTTGCTAAGAGTTTTTATAGAATAAGAAACAGATCTAATCTCATCTTCATCCAAGGTTTCCTCTTGAATAAAGGGTTCAATTGAGTTTTCAGTTACACCCAAAAAACTTACATTCAATGTCTGAGTTGCATTTGGTAGGAAATTGATTAGATCTAAATGGACATCAAGATATTCACCACTTACAACCTGACTTTGGTATATTAAACGTTGGTAATCAAAAGAATACCCAATTTCTATATTTTTTATTACTTCAAGGTATATTATATTTCCTTGATATATTTTGAATACAATTTCGCTAGGGCCAGGAATAGCTCCAGGTCTTGCAGTGAGATTAAACTCGACATATGTAAATTCATCTAAATATGGATTTGATGTGAAATTTACTTCTTGAGCAGTAAAATTTACAATATCTTTACCCTCAAGTGAAGCCATCAAAGTTAAATTATCTTTACGAGTATAGTTAACTAGAAGTGTTATATTCAAGATAGGTCCTTGATATAGTAAACTTACTAATCCCTCAATTGTATCACTAATTAAACCTGAAAACACATTGAATCGTTTTATGGTATCACCTACACTAAAGTAAGATCTATTGGCCCAGATATAAATATAATATCCATCTCCAATGGGTAAAGTCTCTTCTATTGAGTATATAAGTGTGTGTGAATCATCTGGACTAATTATTTGATGTTTAAATTGATTTAAGAATGTTCCATTTGGATATTTTAAAATGTAGGTAATATCGGCATCAGTAATATTATATCTTGTAATGAATGGAAGATAGGAGTCAGTTGTAAGATTATAGTAAGTTTCTGTTCTTTCAAATGCATAAACTGAAGTCAAATTCATGGTATCTTGATTAAATACAAAATTAGGGGTTATTGCCGTAATATTAAAATTTGAATTTAATGTAGTACTACTATACGTTTCCGATGCTTTTAAATATGCACTGCACAGCTTTAAATTTGAGTTAAAATTTTTATTACTATCTGAATTAGAAAAATCATATGCATTATTTATGTTATCATATAAAATGGTTTCAAATGAGGTAAATATTTCAATAGCTCTATCATAATAGGTTATATTTCCTGTAAGTTGGAACAATCTTATACATGCTTCTAACATAAGAGCGTTTGCATTAAGATCATAGTCAAAATCAAAAATGTTCCAATTAGGTTGAGAAATATTATGGTAGAGTTTGTCGACAGTGTTCCATAAATTATTATTCAAACTATTATAAAGATCAACAGCTCTTGATAAAAACATGGAATCATTTTCCATGCCAGATCCAACCCAAAATTCCAATAAAGTTATGATCCCTAATGCATTTACCCTTAAATGATAATATCGTTGCCCTGAAGTTGAAGTATCCCAGTCTCTATCTGCATAATAGTAAAAGGCTTTGTAGGTCGTATCCCACATATTATTTACCATGGAATTCATTGTTTTGTTTGCTAAATTATATGCTCTATCCTTTATAGTTTCTGATAGACTAAGTTGATTGTATATACGATGGATTAGAAGATTTGCTAGTATTGCATAAAAATTGCTGGTTGAATATTTTTTATTTGTGGAATTAGAATTATCAAATCCATCATAAGTCTCATCCCAAAATTCAGTTGAATTTATAAGAAAAAACATTTCTTCGATAGAGTCTTTTGGATAGTTACCATTGATAAGAATATTATCAATATCCTCATTAATATTTTCGATTAATAGTATAATTGGTAAAAGATTATCTACTAAGTATCTCTCATCATTTTTTACCTCACCAGTAGAATTATCAACTGATTTTACAAATCCATATTCAAATTGCCCTATACTATTTTCATACCATAAAGGAGTTGATTTCAACTTTAAATAGATATCAAAGGTTTCAGTGGGACTTAATTCAGATTGCAGTAATGAATTATACATTAGAATATTGTCTTCTGAATAAATAGTATCATCTATTATGATTCCATTTGTATCACCTTCCCGGAAATATAGTGGAATATTAATATCAAGACTTGATTCATATTTATTTATAAAAAAATTACGCAATCCTTCAAAATTTTCCATAAAAGGATTTTGAAGCATTGAAATATCTGTAGCGGTCTTCAAATAATTTTGATCAGTAAAAAACAGATCATCATTTATCTTATCGATATCCTCAGCGTCAAAATTACCATTGTTTGAAAAATTATTGAGATATGTAAAATTTAAAGTAAGCATCAAAATAAAGAAAATACCAATAACTATTATAGAGTACTTTCTATTTTGTCTTCCTTTCTTGCATAAATTATTGAACTTGAAAAAACTCATTTAAGGTTGAACAAGATGTATTTTTAATTAATAGTTTAATTTTCAAATTATATTTTTAAAAAATCCTTCTCTTTAAAATTTTTTCTGAAAGTATCAAAAATTTTAAAATATTGAGCAAAAATGTATGAATTTATTCTATCTGCTTTTTTCTAATTATTTCTGGAAGCTTTGAGATATTGATCCGAATTTGTTCCATAGAATCCCGCTCTCTAACTGTAACTGTATTATCTTCTAATGAATCATAATCTATAGTAATACACCAATTTGTACCTAGCTCATCCTGTCTTCGATATCTTTTTCCTATTGATCCTGTTGAATCATAATAGGAACCTATACGATTTTCCAATAACTCTCTATGAACTTTTAATGCTAATTTTCGTATACTCTCTTTATTTCGAACAAGGGGAAATACCGCTACTGTATTTGGTGCCAATTTTGGATTTAATTTTAGGATTATTCTTCCTTGATCAACTTCAAAGGTAGTCTCGAGCAAACAGTATAAAATTCTATCAATCCCGAATGCAATTTCCAGAACTTGAGGAACCTCCTTGACTTTTGAGTCAGTATTCATTTGTATTTCGAAGTTTTGTTTTGAGTATTCAGCATGCCTTCGCAAATCATAATCGGTTCTATCATGGATTCCACATATCTCAACCCAACCAAATTGTCTTGTGCTGATTTCTAAATCCCAAGCATCATCAGCATAATGAGCACGTTCATTGATTGAATGTTGTCTAAATCTAATTAATTCTTGAGGAATATCCAGAATTTTGGTTAAATAATATGCCACATAAAGGCAGTAAGCATAAGCAGGTTTTTTAAGTATTTTATCTTTAATTGCTTTGTCAAGAGAAATAATATTAGGTTCACTAATACTCTTTTCTTGTAGCTCCCAATCTAATAAGGGTAAATTATTACTTTTTACTTCTTCATAATCCTCAAAATCCATTTCTAGGTCTTTACTAATAAATATCTGTAACTCGAATTGATCAAAAGACCTCATACGTAAAACCCCCTGTCGAGGGGAAATTTCATTTCTATAGGCTTTACCAAACTGATAAATTTTAAGAGGGTATTGCCGACGTGCATCTTGGTTTAAACGATTGAAGAGTAAATATGTTGTTGTTGCGGTTTCAGGACGTAAATATGCGGTAACATTGTTTCCTACAGAAGTTTTTAACATTAAATTATATTCCTCAATCTCCTTAAAAGAATTTCCACATTTAGGGCATGTTAATTCATGTTTTTTTAGTAACTTCTCCATTTCTATAAATGATAAGCCATCAATCATAACGTCAGGAAGTTGATCCTGAAGGAATTGATCTGCTCTATACAATGTGTTACACTTATCACACCTTATCACGGGATCAATGAATCTTTCTAAGTGTCCAGAAGCTTCCCAAACTATACTTGGCATGATAGTTGGGCACTCAACCTCCCCAAATCCAAAATAACGACATTCTCGTCTAAATAGTTCTAACACATTATTTTTGAGGGCCATGCCTGCTGGTCCATAGGAATAAAAACCGGCAAATCCTCCATATATTTCAGGGGATGGACCCCAAATGAACCCACGACGTTTTACTAATGAGTTAAACGTCTCAATGCTGTTCTCAATTTTCATATAGATTTTTAAAGTAATTGATAATATTTGTATTTGATTAAAATCAAATTTGAAATAAATTTTTATACAACTAAAAGATAATAATATTATTTAAAGCAATTAAAAAAATTTCACTTAATCATGTTATTTCAAGATATTTTTACTAATTTTGGATTTTGGGATGCAATTGAAATGGGCCTCTACTTTGTCATTGTTGGCTATTTCTTTTTATTGTTCTTCTACTTTTTTTTTATTCGATTTCGCACAACAAAAAAATTGTATTGGTTATTTTTTAGCCTATTCTTTTTTTGTTTTGGAATTGCAAGAGTATTTTTCATAATATATTATTTCTTCGGCCCCGAGTTATATGAACCTATACCGGGAAATGGCGCTGAAGTAGTCGAGTTTTTAATGCTTAATTATAGATTAGCGACATTTTTTACCTGGGTTGGAGTCGCTTGTGCTGTTGGAGTATTAGGAATTTTACTTTTTCCACCGGATACTGAGATTGAAAAAGCAAAAGAAGAGAGTAAATCTATCAAGTCCTGGTTTAGAAATAAGAATAATCTTAAGCTACTAATTCGTTCAGGTTTAATTATCGTTCCAGTCATCTTAGGAATTCTTGCTTTAACATTATCAGAATGGCTTTTCATGGATCCGGACTTCCCGAGTGAGTATGGCGTATCAGATAATATCATATTAATAACAATAGGATCTTGGGAATATCCCTTTGGAAGATTCTTGTTTAATTTCATATTTATGCCATTGTTTCTAGCACTAATTCCATTTATCTTTCTCTATCTTGCTTGGAAGACATTTGGAGTACTAAGAAAATCATATGCTTTAAATGCTATTGGTTTTTTACTTTATTTTATCGGAGGAAGGATATTACAGGGAGCACTTGATGTAGCAGCTTTACCGCATGTTAGAGCAATTATGCCACCATTAATTATATTATTAGCTCTCCTTATATTGGTAATAGCTAATAACTATGAGCAGCTTAAATAATCTAAAGTTCACAACCCCTTAATTCTCCTTACTTAAGGGTATTTTGTTAACATTTAAGCGCTGAGTTTTTTATTTCTACTAAAAAATGATTAAAAATTTAAAACTGAATCGCCTTAAATTTAATATATTTAGAATTATTTTTTACTAAACGAATTTATAAAATAGGAGAATATTCTTGTCCGTACATGGAAACCAATATTTATTACCCTTTTTCATTGACAAAGTCAGAAATCATCCTATTATTCAAGGAAATGATGAATTAGCACTTTCATTTTATCTTCTAACGAAAGATTTAGGTGTTAATGAAAAAATTCTTTCTTTTTCAAGACTTCTATGGCCAATATTGAGTATACAAGGAACAATTGGTACTCATATAATGCTAGATGGATTAGGGATTTTTAAAAAAAGTGATAAATTATCGAATCCACCTCGTCAACCCTTAGTAGGGCATATTCTAAGGAATATTGAAAATAGAACAAAATTGGAAGAATTAAATAAGCTAATCGAAATTTTGACCTACAAAGATACAGAGGCAGAAGAAATTGGGGAAGGTGAAGAGTCTGAATATCAATCGCTAAGACTTGATGGCTTAATAAATCCAGACTTTCTTCAAACTTTAATTAAAATAATTCCACTTATAGATTACAAACCTATTATTGATTATACTGTTCTAGACCATAGTATTTCGACTGAAAATGCATTAACCATCGCAGAGAATTATCGCAATATAATCAATACAATGAAGGGGAATGCCTTTAGATGGAATTCACAAGTAGAGTTAATAGAAAAAGAAGTTGCAAAATGGCTCGTTGATTTAAATGTTCAATTAAAGGATCTGGATACTAGATATTCAAGTCAAATTACCAAAGCTTCATCAACAATAGATCCAACCCAAATTGACCAAAAATTAAAGTTAGAGCAAGATAGAGTTGATCAATGGAATGTAGAAGAGAAGAAGAAAATTATTGAAGGCATCTCAACTTTGTTTAAAACGTCTGAAAGGAATCTTGAAGAGATGATCACCAAAAATAAATTCTTTGTTAATAGTGATTCACTAAAGAGTAGAGTATTTGATGATATATTACCTCATTTTCAAAACCATTTTAATTATTTAAAAGTTGAAGGAGAGAAATTCTTAGAATCACTTGAAGGTCTTAACCAAAGATTTATTGAATTGAAAGATAGGGCTAATATGATCGACCAAGAAGCAAAGAATAAATTAGAGATGTTTAAAGAGTCACAGAATTTAAAATTGAAAGATAGAGATAGATTATTATCAGAATTTGAGAGTGAGAAAGAGGGTCAAATAGCGGAGTTAAGAACTCAAAATGAACAGATTGAAAATATATTTAATAATATTAAGGAAATAATACAAATTAAACATAATGCGTGCTTACAAGAAGCTCAACAATTAGTAAGCTGGTCACTAACTGATAATCAATCAGAGTTGTTTTCAAGACCTATACAATGGATTTATATGCCTATTTATATAATGTTTATTGAAAATGAAGGGCAGATGGAAGAATTTATGAATATTCTATTCCCAGGATATATCACAAAAGATCCAAACAATATTTATGAATTTATCTCAGAACCTTTAATTCAATTAAAAAATACTTTAAGTCAGATAATTGAGGATAACATGGCGGTAAGATCCAATTTTGAATTTTCATCTGATAGGAAAAACCTGATAAAAGATGTGAATTTAAAGAAGAAAATTCAGCTAGGCATTTCAAAATTAAAAGAAAATAATATTATTACCGAACTTATTGAGAAAATAATAAGGGATAATTTAAGTTTATTACCTTAAACCTATTATTATGTTTGGTTCAAAACTTGAACGTAGTAAAAAAGTTGATCTTAAAAAGAGAAGAATTAGAGCATTATTCCTCTCAATTGAAAAGAAAAAGAAACGTAAGGAGTTAATTGAGGAGAAGACTGAAGAGCTTTATCAAGATGGAATGGTTTATGTCCAAATGAGACTTCCTGTGAGTAGTATTACAAACGAGTTTGAAGAGGAATTAAAAGAAAAAGTAGAACATAATATTCTTAAAGCAAAGATTAGAAAGGCAACTAATGAAGATCTTGAAAGTCTCAAAAATATATATAATCGAGCTTGGTTAACCAGTAATACTCCATTTCGCCCTATAACCAAAACAGATTTATTAACAATTCTCGAACATCCTGAGACTGTTTTTCTTATTGCTAAGGTTTATGGAATAGATGCTGCGTTTGTTTTACTTGATTTTGAAGGGGATAACAATGAATATGCTATTATTGCAGCATTAGCTGTAATCCCAAGATTCCAACGTAGAGGTCTTGGAAAAATTTTAGCTGCTTATATCTGGAATTATTTGAAACAAAATTATAATAACGTTAAAGAAATTCGAGCAGAAGTGTATGAAGATAACAAAATCTCCTATGCTTTTATGAAAGGCATTGGATTTAATGAATATGAAAGAAAAGTCTATAAAAAAGAGGATTTCGAAATTCATACAAATTAAATATCCTTTAAAGACTTAATTTTTTCTTCAATTAGTTTCAAATTCTCTTCATCATGAATTTCAGAGTAGGAACTTCTCGCACTTTTATAATGTTCTAGTGCTATATCTTGCATCTTATTGTTTTTATATATATCCCCTAACTTATTATGAATATCTGCTGATTCTTTTATGTAGTGAAGATCTTCATAAATAATAAGTGCCTCCTTTAAAAATTTAGTTGCTCTTGACGCATCTTCTTCAAAATTTAAATATTTCTCACTAATTATAACTTTAATTTGAGCACATTTCTCATTATCTCCGAATTTATAAAATATTTCGCAAGAAAGATTATAATATTCAATGGCTTTTTCAATTTCTCCTTTTGAATTATATAAATCAGCCAGATTTTCTAATATTTCCCCCTCATTAATATTTTCGCCAATTGAAAAGATCCTAACTGCTTCAAGACTTTTTATAAAACAAACTTCAGTAAATTCAAGATTATTCCATAATAAATTTATCTTTCCAAGGTAAAGATAACATTCCCATTCCAATTTTGCTCTCATGTAAATAGAAAGATTATTACTAATTCTTTCTAATAATTGTAATGCAGCATTTAGTTCCTCATTTGCTAGGTCGTAGTTATCGCTTAAAAAATAATATAATTTCCCATATTTTATTTTTGTTGTGATCATTCCATACGCATCTTCTTTTTGTTTGAAAAATTCCATGTTTCTTGTTAAAATTCTTTTGATTCGATCGTGATCTTTAAGTAAGTAAAGAACTTCAACCAAATTACTTGAAGTTTTTATTTCCTCAAAAATTAAATTTTTTTGCTTAGATAAATCAAGAGCATTTTGATAATATTTATATGAATGTTCTAAATCTTTAACAGAATAATAGATATTTCCTAAATTATTTAATACTTTGATATATTTTTGATCATCTTTTACCTCTTTAAGAATCTCAAGAGATCTATTAAAATGATAGATTGCCTGGTCAAAAAATCCAATATCTTCTTGAATCAATCCAATTTCATTATGGCAGATAGCCACATTAAATAGGTCATCTTCTTCTTCAAAATTTTTTAAGGCTAGTTCAAGATTCTTAAGAGCATTTGGTAAATCTCTTTTTTTGTAATACAAACTTGATCTCTTTAATAACAGTGAACCAGGTATTGGATCTCCTAAAATTTCTTTTCTTTCAAGGATATCATTAATATCTTGTATTTCCTGTTCAATTTTGTCATCCTCTATGATTGTAGCATCGTAGATTCCATCTTCTTCGGTAAGATCATAAGAAAAAGATATATCTTCAATAAGATCTGAATTAAAACTTCTAATTCTTGAGTTCTCTAGATTTGAAATTAAAGGTTTGTTGCAACTTGGGCAATATGGATAATTTTCTTCAACTGGTTGTTTACAGTAAGGGCAATTTTTCATAGATATTTTAATCTTGAATTTTAATTCATAAAATTGCTTTATTAAAAAATGAAAATTAGCGTATTTATAATTAATTAAATGAATACTCGATAAAGCTGCCTTCTTAAATTGAAGTGAAGCCTATTTGAATCTTGAAAGAATTTAAAAAAGATACAAAAGCTTTTTACTGATCATTTTCTTTATCAATGATAAAGCAGAGAAATGTGTGAACAAATTGGATATTAAACTCTTCAAGAAAACTTATCCCTTTATCTGCGATAAATGTGGTGAATTTGCACATACCGAGCAAGAATACTGTGATAAGTGTGGTGCTTCGAATTCTCTTCGAAAAGCAGAGAAAGCGGATTATAAGAAGCAAAATAAATAAGTTATTGGTAAAAACTGATATTTAAATTCCTTATAGGGTTATTTACAATAATTTTAATGCCTATTTTA
>JBHLNR010000113.1:0-12732 GCA_048941385.1 Promethearchaeota archaeon | reverse complement strand
ACTTATCCCAAAAACATAAATCCAAGCTATTACAGTTAGAAGTTTATATTTACTTGTCAAAACATGTAGATTCCCTTTTAAAATAGCACCTGAGACATCTTGGTCAGTGGTTTTATCTTCCCTAAATTCAGGAAAATATTTATAACAAGTTTCCACAGCCTTAACCTCTCTTTTATTCTTTCCTATAAACTGAGCTAAATCTTTCCCATCTTTAAAACTGTGGGCTTCATTTATAATGAGTTTTTTTCTTTTTTTCTTTATATCAATATATCTTTCTGATTTTCTATGTATTATATCTTTCTGAGAAGGAAGTTTTTTAGCGATCTCTATTTCCTTCATCTTATAACTTGGTTTTAAGCCACTGGAAACTTTTTTTATGGCATCTTTTAAAATCCTCAAAATTTTTTCTCGATATGAAGGATCTGATGTGACCATACCATAAACCTTAATAGGAGGATCACATATTTCAGCTAAAATCCTTTCACAGAGTTCAGGGGAAAGACGATTGGGTTTATCTTGATGATTTGCAATCCCAATGATCAAGAGATCTCTTCGAGTTTTTTTTAAAATATCTTTTACTAATTCTTTACTTCTAGAAATATTTTCAAAAGTGGAGTCTAAAACTAAAAGAACCACATCTGTAGCCTCAAGCAGACTAGAACTGAATTGAGCCTGTCCTGGCAAATCCCATAACGTTATTGGACGTTCAAATTCAATACCTTTATATGAAGCAATATCCACGATAATAGAAGGCACATATTTAAGATTGTTATCTTGCCCACAGATTAATTTTGCTATTTCAGTTTTTCCAACTCCACCAAAACCTAAAATAGATACATTAACTGCTCCTAAAATAATGTTATCTAATTCTCTTTCAAATTCCATTCTCTTCTCATTTTCGTCCACTTTTTTTCTAATGAACGAAGATTATCCTTAGTTAATGATGATTTCAGAAATAACTTAAAGGTATTACAACTGATTAAGACAGTATTCTATTTAACTGTCAGTTTTAGAATTGACAGAATTGTATAAACAATTGATTTAATAAACTGAAGGGTGCGACGAGTGCACCCTTAGAAGACGGGGTTGGTGAGGTAGGGGTGTACGTAGGGAGCTTTCGGGTGACCTATTTAGCCTGCTACTCTCAATAGCACGAGTGTGTGGCAGTCGAAAGAGGATTACAGGGTTCAGGCTTAGGGCTTGAGGGATTAAGGCGTAATCTGAGAGGGAAAGATAAAAGTTGAGATGAGTGAGAAGGAGTGTGTTCTTGAGCTAAGATTTTAATTTTATTTTGTTTATTAAAATCAAAAAAAAAGAGAGGAGATGGAGATTTTGAAGATATTTAAAATCTTATTATTTTCTTAATTTCACATTTATTGGTTAAGCATCCGTAGTACGAAATCCTTGCTATTTGCAGCGTTTTTAAGATTTGGGTTAAGTTTAAGTGCTTCATTAAGGACTTCTAGTGCTTCATTATACCTCCCGAGTTTTGAAAGAACTGAACCTTTTTCTGAGAGGAGATCTGGATTTTCTGGAGTATTATCCAAACCCTTATTAAATACAGATAGTGCTTCTTCAAGTTTGCCCCGTTGCACGAAATATAAACCTTCAGAAAGAAGGTCCTTAAACTCAGTGATCTCTTCTGAATCCTTAGTGTTTGCATTAAGAGATGCTTGATACTTCCTTTGTTTTTCTTGAACTGCTTGATCAAAGTGACTTTCTTTTTGGATTTGTTTTTTCCTCTTTCCTAGAATGTCTACTACCTCAATAAGAACACAAATAACCCCAAAGAAAAATAATAATAAAAAGACTTCCAGACTACCATTTATCCCATATATAGCCCCAGCGATTATAAAAACTGCTCCAGTACATAATAAAGATCTTCCACCATATAACTTCATTTGTACTTTACCTTGAATTTACTTTCTTATTATCAAATAATCTTACAACTGTATATTAAGTATTTGCAAATACTTTTTTGGATTGGTTGCTGACATCGGTTGATGGGGAAGTATCCCACTCTAAATCGTTTTTATTTTTGATATTTTTTTATCAAGAAGGAGTATGTTCCAGATTAAAGATTTTACTTTTTACTTTTTGATATCTTGATGAATAAAAAAATTTTTTTAATTAAATAACATTTTAGTATGTACAAGACAAGATTTGGTGAAAAAAGTAACTTTTAGCTTAAAAGAAATAAGAGAAGAGTTATTATCTTTATTTGATTATAAGGCTGAAAAAGAGTTAAAAGACAAAATTAATGAATTACTTGAAGTTTATTCTGACGAAAAGGATAACTATGAATTTTGGGATATAATAGGAGAAATGACTAGGAAAAATCCAGAATATTTCATTAAAAAAATATATTCTGATACTAAATTACGTGGAGTACCAATCGAAGTAGATAAATATATACTCAGGAAGCACTGTTTTTTAGAGGGAGAAGAGATTATTGACGAGACTGGTGTGTTCTTAAAAGAAAAATCAAGAGAGATCTGGGGAACACTCTATTTAACTAACTACCGGATAATTGTAGCTGGGATGAGTCTAACTCGTATGAAATCTTTAATTATGCCAAGTTTTTTTAACTTTTTAGTAAGTAAAGCTGGTCAAGCCTATCGAAAATCTTTAAGAGACAAAATCGAAGGTGCAATTATTGAGGATATGAAATCTCATGAACTTGGAGAATGGGGATATACTTACCCAATTCACAATACCAAAAATATAGTTATTGGGAGCCGAAATATTTCTTATACTTATATTCTTAATACAGAAAAGAAGAAGTTTAAATCTCGAGTAATGATATCACCAAATAAAAAAGAAGAAGAATCAAAAGAGGATTTTAAAAAACGTAGGCAACGTGTATTAACAAATATTCAGCAAACTCTCGTAAAATTACAGCAAAATACTTAAATTATCAAAAGTCATAAATTATAGAAGTTAAAATAATCCTCTTTTGAGATGTAATGGTTTCCCTCTTCATTTTCATAGATAAGGCATTCATTTTCGTAGAGTAACTCACCAATTACTACAGCAAAGATACCTTCAAAGCTTTTGACAGGAGAAATGTCTAAGTATTCATAATTATTTCTGCCAAAGTAATCGATATACATATCCTTTAGATAGTCAAATCGATAATATTTTAATAGCCAATCCCACCCATGTTGCTTTAACATGAGTTTACTATCCATTTTGAAAACACTTATCCCTGTTAACTTCTGATTCTTTTTCACAAATATTCCCTGGTCAATTAGTTATAAGTTTAAACAATTTTAAAGTAGCAATACCCAGACAAAATTCTTTAGATAACAAATTTTCAATTCTTTCTATATTATTTGTTTTATTATAAAATTCAGTTATTTCCTTGTACACTAGTAGGAAATAGTTGAGATGGATGAGAAGGAGTATGTTCTAGAGCTTAGATTTTGTTTATTTTTATTTTTAATTAAAAGAATTAGGAATTAAGAATTTATTAATACATTCACGCAATCTCACTCGAACTCATGGGAATATTAGAGTTATTTCTTTTTTTTTGCCGCTTTTATTATTAAGCCGATAATTAGTACAACGAGTCCAAGCAGAAAAGTCGCGGGTCCAACTACATAAAAGTAAGCCCAAGAAGAGGAAGTTGTCATCACAAAATTAATGAAATATCCGATGATAGAAAACATAATTATCATTCCTCCGCAGTAGGCAACACTAATTTTATTTTTCTTTTTTTTTTCTTCTATAAATTCCATAATAATTACTTTATCGTTTTTGTCTTTTGAATTTTGAAATTAATTGATCTATTTAAAACATAAATAAAAAGCTTATGAATTAACAAGATAGTCTAAGAGAGAACTAAGCTGAGTTGGTAAGAAACGAGCTGAGACGAATAGGAAGGAGTATGTTCTAGAGCTAAGATTTTTATTTTCTTTTTTCACTTTATTTAATTATAACTGTTTTTTAAATTCAAAAATGCTAGAAATTCCAAATTGGGGAAATATTAATAAGTATTTATCAGAAGACGAGAAAATTTTATGGTATAGAATTGAACTTGTAAATTTAGTTTATTTTATTAGAGCTATAGTAATTTTCATCGTAATTTCTTTAGTAATGTGTCCTTTCATTAATATATTATTCTTTCAAAAGCAAGCTAGGATTACAATAGGGATAATGATGCTTGTGATGGGTATTATTGATATGGTCTTAATTGCTTTAGCAGGCTATAATTATAAATTAAGGAAGAGGAGATTACATTTGGAGTATAAACAGCTTAAGAATTATGAACAATTTGATATTATAACTAATAAACGGTATATTCGTAGGCATTACTATTTAAATTATAAAGTAGACCTTTCAAGATATATTTTTGAGCATTACATAGAAAAAATTGACGATATCATCTTCCTTAAGCTTGAAAATATAAAAAGTGTTATTGTTGCACATCAAATTAAGGAGATCAATTTCATTCTTGAGGATGAACCTTCTATGTTTTCAATAAAAGCTTTAGAGATGAGTTTTGAGGATTTTAATGAAGCTTTAAAGATATTGAAACAAATTTTAAATTTAGATATTCTGGAACAGGATCGTCAATATGAAAAATATATACGGAAGAAATAGAACAATAAGGGTTCATGCTTAGGGCTTGAAGGTTTGTGGTCGTATTTTGGCTGATAAATAAAGGAGCGAGAGGGATGGATAGAAAGGAGTATCTTCTTGAACTATGATTTTAATTCATTTTAATTATATTAAAATAATTATAAAATCTTTAAATTAAAGGAAAAATATTCAAAATCTAATTATAAAAAAAAGATAAAAATTATGAATTCAAAGAAAGCTAATTCCTTAATATTAAAAGGATTTAAGTATATGAGAGCAGAAAAATTTGATGAAGCCTTAGACATTGCTAATAAGGTCTTGGAATTCAACTCTGATTATTATGATGCATATCATTTAAAAGGTGGGGTATTATGGCATTTGGGGCAATATGAAGAATCCATTGAGGAATATAAGAAAGCGATGAGTGTAACATCTATTCCAGAACTTATTCCAAAAGGGATTCGCATGGTAAATGATTTACTTGAGAAAATAGGAGAAGAACCAATTGAGGTGGATGAAGAATCACTTGTTCAAGCTGCCCAAGAAAGAAAGGCAAAAGAAAAAGAAGAAAGAGATGCAAAAAGGGAGCCTATTAGGACTAAGTATTTAATTTCAAATAAAAAAGACTTATATGAACCAAATGATGATATTTCTGGTGTTGCTATAGTCACCAATAAGTCTAAAAAAAGAATGAAGATAAAAAGATTTGAAGCTCGATTGGAAGAAAGATGGAGTAGGTTACACGTTAATACTCATAAGTATGGAGCTACAAGCGCAACTTCATCGAAATGGATAACCCATGGGAAATTTCATAATAAAATAGTATGGAATGAAAGCTTTGTACTTAATCCAGGTGAATCAAAAGAATTTCAGTGCAAGTTAAATATGCCAAAAGCTTGGAAGCCAAAACTTAAAAAGTCAAGACATAAAGATTGGAGATTTGAACTATTTTTCAAAATTGGAACTAAGTTTGTATACGCAGATTCATTATTTATTCCAACCGAGTATGGTTCACAGATTATGATTAGCGGCAAGCTTATGGGATTTAGTATTAATGATTCTAGAATTTAGTTTTCCACCCTACCCGAAAATAGTCAGCCAATCTTATCTCAATATAGTTGAACTTTGTAATATATATCTATGCTGGTGGTGGGGGGTAAGGTCTGCCTGTGAGGACCGGAAGCCGCCCAAATAGAAACCATCATAGTGTGAATGTGTGTTATGAGGTACTGACGAGAGTTGGGCGCGGTGACGCGAACGATGGGGATGAGACGAGTGCACCCGTAGAAGAGGGGTTGGTGAGGTAGGGGTGTACGTAGGGAGCTTTCGGGCGACCTATTTAGCCTGCTACTCTCAATAGCACGAGTGTGTGGCAGTCGAAAGGGGATTACAGGGTTCAGGCTTAGGGCTTGAGGGTTTGAAGCGAAGACTGGGCTGGTAGGAAATAATTGAGATGGATGGGAAGGCTTTGAATACAGTATAAATTTGAATAGATTTAGGATTTTTTTAGTTTTTGACTGAGAATGATTGTTATAAGCGATAGAATGCCAAGGAAAAAGAGGAGATTATATCCTGGAATAGTCTCTCCCCCACCAACGCTAATTTGACAATTCATTAAGGGAAAATTATCTTGACTATTTGCAATGCCAGGTATAATATAAGGATCATCCCCAATACCATTACCATCTGAATCTATACCTGTATAATCGTGCCAGTAATTCCCTTTAGCTCCATTATCCCATCTATTTTCCAATTGATAAGCAGGATCCCCTGCATTAACACTATTATTCAGACAATTGAGATAAATACTGTTTTGACGGCTCCCTGAAGATAATTGTATTCCCACATCCCCATTCTGGTTTACAATATTTTCCACAACGTCGTTATAAGCACCCCAAATCCTGATTCCTTCATTGGAATTATAAGTTACAATATTTCTTGAAATAAGATTGTTTTCTCCATCGCTCAATCTAATTCCTGTATCTCCAGCGTAGGACATATGGTTATTCAGGATTTTATTATTATCACAACTATCTAAATATATACCCCAATGAATACTCATATTCGCAAAATTTCCCGATATTTCATTATTATCACTCTCTTCTAACCTCATTCCATAATAGTTGTTATTTATGACATTATTAATTAATTTTCCATTGGATACAAAATCTAACCTGATTCCCGCATAATTAATGATTGATCCAATTGCATTGAATACCATACAATTTTTAATCCTAAAGTATACATCGGAATTTTCAATCCAGATGCAATTATCTGCATTTTCACCATCAATTATCAAATCTTCAATAATATAAGGATTAGAGGCCGTACCCTGACCTGTACAATTTCCTGCAGCTTGAAAAGCAGCCCAACCAGCATTACCGTCTATATGTATTCTTCCTGATAATGCTGAAGCTTTTAAATTAACATTATTGAATTTATCGTTGCAATACGAATTTATATCTAAATCTCTAACATTTAAACTTGGATTTTTTAAAAAAATTGAGAATACTGCTAAACTACAACAAAATAAGATTATTGATATTTTTTTTGTTCTCATTTATTTATTCACTCTATGGATTTTTGTAGTCTGCAACAAAAAAATAGCTAGTTATGTTTTATAATAATAAGGTTATATTTAAAGCTACCCAGAGCTTTTAAACTCCCTTCTATATGTTTGATATTTGATATTCATGAAAGGTAAATTCAGGGCCTAATTTCGATTAAACTTCTATCTTAAAGTGAAATTGAACCATTAAAATTAAAATGAAGAAATTAACTTCTTATCTTGTGAAAATTAATGGATAAAAAATTCAAAGATAATATCTTTAGTCAATTGGGCACTGGAATCCTAAGGGGAGCCTATGGCCTAATAACAGTTGAGATATCAGAGGTGAGAGTCGGGACACTACTTGGAAGAGAGGTGAGGCTTTTAAAGGAATTTAAACATGGTATCCAATCTAGAAATGGAGTAAAGGTGAATTTGAAAAGGCAAGATCCAAGATTGATTGATGAGGCAAAAAAGAAATTTTTTGAAATTGTCTCTACGAAGATAAATAACTTGTTCTTAACCATTAAGGATTTAAAGGGTATTTTTATTGGGGGAACGGATAAATCAACGGAAGAATTTCTGAGTGAAGTGAAATTATATGATGATTTACGTGCGAGGATCTTAGGTGTATTTAATATTAATAGAAGGGGAATAGAGGGCTTTAAAGAACTTGTTGAAAGAGCAAAAAATCGAGTTTTGGTTGGTAATAAAGAATAATATTGAGACAATTAGGTAGCAGTAAGTTCTAGAGCTATGATTATACTTCTTGACTTTTTTTAATTTCTTAGAAATCGGGCATAAGTGTTAAATCAGTAGAAACCTTAATTTATGGTAAAGATAATATTTATAACATAATTCTTCGGTGAAATTCAATGGAAGAAGGGCGAAGATTCCGTTTTAAAATAGTAGTTATTGGTGATGGGCGAGTGGGGAAAACTTCAATCATTAAGAAGTTCACCAAAGCTCCATTTAGGCAGGATTATGTTAAGACCATAGGCGCACAATTTTCTGTGTATAATAAAGAGATGGGGGATGACAAAGTTAGTTTAATAATTTGGGATATTGCTGGACAGGATATGTTCCATTTTTTGCGTCCTTCTTTTTTTAAAAACAGTAAAGCAGCTATTATTGTATATAGTCTAGAGGATAGTAAACTAGGATTTGAAAGTTTTAATCATATCTCAAATTGGGATGATGATATAAAAAAATATTGTGGAGATATCCCCGTTTACATTTTTGCTAATAAATCAGATTTAATTGACAAAAATATAGTGGATGAAGATGAGATTAGGAGAATAGTTGAAGAATTTAACCTTCGGGGTTATTTTATAACTTCTGCCAAAACTGGGCAAGGTATTAATGAAGGGTTTAACGCTATTAGTACAGAACAATATGACGGGTTCTACCCATATCCTTTTATTTTCAAGCCTCCATCACCACCTGATGATTTCGCAATGGCATCTCAAGTAAAAATTCATACACCTTTGAAAGAAAATGATATCGAAGATGTAATTTTTTGCCAACATTGTGGAATGAAACTTACTAAAGAAGAACAATTTACTCATTTCTGTAAGAAAAAGCCTAAATGAAATTCCACGCAGACTTAAAATGTTAACTCCTCAAGACAATTCTAAAAAAATAGAATGTGTAGGTAGGGAGTTTTCGGGTGGCCTATTTAACCTGCTACTCTCAAGAGCACGAGTGTGTGGCAGTCGAAAGGGGATTACAAGGTTCAGGCTTAGGGCTTGGGGGTTTGGAGTCGTAAGCTGAGTTGGTAAGAAACGAGCTGAGACGAATAAGAAGGAGTATGTTCTTAAGCTAAGATTTATATTTGTTCTTTGAACTATTAAAATACTATATGTTATTATTAACTATTTTCAAAACTAAATGTAGTACCACAGACATCACAAGTTTGTTTTCTTGATAAATCTACCATATTACCACATTTCGAGCAAAATTTCAAATTTTTTTCAATTTTTTTAACCAGTTCTCTATTTTGCTGTTCCTCTCTAAGTTTTGGGATCTCGACAACTACATTTTTAATTAAATGAGATGGATCAATAGTCCCCTCCAAAATTCTTTCTTTTAAAACCATTTCAGCCCATGAAGAAAATGAGACCCAGTCTGTAAAACTCTCAGGTTTTACCTTAGGAATACCAAGGAGAACATTCATGTATTTCTTAGGGTTTGGCAATGCAATGTAGGGCATCAATGTAAAGATAGATATTGTACAAATAATTCCACCTATGATTGGTAGATACATGTATGAAGGCGTGAAAAAAGTCATTAACCCACCATAAATAAAAAAACATAAAGAAATAAACCAGAGAATCAGTGTTATCGTTAAAAATCTCCCCCTTTTTTTGAAATATCCAAAACAAAAGGCGCAAATAGGAAACTCTTGTGCCCAACTGATATATTCGGTTGTATGTGTTTTTCCAATTCTTTTGTGTCCAGTTACCATACTAGTGCTGTGAGCATATGGCTTTAAATCTTTAATAGAACCACATCTCACACATTTTAACATGTTTATAATATCTTCTTTAGAGTATTGTTTATTAGACATTATTTTTACACCATCACTATTTATTTTTTTACATAATTTTAATAAATACTAGAAAATTAGATATCCAATTTTGCTCTCATTTTAGAAATATATTCATTAAATTCCCTTTTCCTATTATCAAAATTAACTTTAGATTCAAATCTGGGATCAAACAATAGATTACACTTGAAGCTAGAAAGTGAAAATGCACCTTTCCTTAAGAATTGAATTTTTTCCCAAGGGATATATCTTAAGCCTGTGTGAGGGATAAATGTTTTTATACCAACGTTAGTCATAATAGCATCAACTTTCAAATTGGAATTCAACATCTTGATGATGATTCTTGTTGTATATATTATAGTATCCTCATTTGGCAGTTTGTATAGTAATAAAGATCGGGCAATGGGTATATGAAAATTCTTCCCATACTCTAATCCATTCATTATTGCTGATCTAACACTCCTAAAATAATCAGAGTTTGGATTTTTGATTATTGCTTTTTCAATGCATTCTAAAGCTGCATCAAAGTTTTTGAAACGTTCATGAATCGCTGCAATTTCATTCCAATAAGCATTAGGTTGCATTTTCATTGCTTGGTAGCATAACTCTAAGGCTCCCTCATACTTTCCTGAATGCATGAGAGTTAGGGCTTTTTCAACTAACCAGCCTGGTTTCAAAGGGTCCAATTCTAATGCTTTATCGAAAAATTTTATTGATTCTGAATAACGGGAAAGTTCTGATAGCATGAGACCTTTTTGACGTAAAGCTGTACTGGATTTGGGATTTCTTTTAATTTCTTTATTAATATATTTGAGCGCTTCTTCATATTTTCGGTTTTTATATAATTCCCTACTTAATTGTAAATAATTTCTCTCCATATCTGAAAAATTTTCCTATTATCTTAATCAATTATTATCGAGTTTTTCACTACCTCTTTGTGGTTCTACTCTGCTAATTTTACGAAAATACTTGTATTCAAAAAATGCACCAACTCCAACCAATGGTCCAATTATAATTATTGGTATGATCCATAATGGAAACTCAAAATTAGAAGGCTCAGGATAACGGATGACCAAAGTAGGTGCATTCCCTGGGACTCCCGCTTCTTTTGAGTCAAAACTAACAAAGTTTGCTGAGCTAGAAGGTAAACCTTCTAGCTTGAATGAGATATAGTTTCCATTATCAAAATATTCCTGATCAAGAGAGATAGTTACAATATCTCCCTCAGAAAGAAGCATATAAGAAATATCTCTAATAAATTCAATTGTAGAAGGTTGAGAATTGTATGTTATGGTTTCTTCAACCCAATTATTCTCAACTAGAGAAACTTTCCCATCCACGAATACTCCTGAGAAATATGAGACTCTTAATCTTAATGAAATCCTTTCAATCTCAGTATTTTCCAAACTTGATATATCAAATTGGATGTAAGAACAAAGGGGATCATTAAAAATTGCTCCTACATTTATATAATCTGTATCACCATAATTATCATCAGGCAAAGAAGATCTTACATACGCATCCTCTTTTACTTGGATTGTTTCCGTGCTAGCTCTAGCGATTGGAATGAATAATAGCAAAACGAATGTAAAAGAAATAATTAGAAATATAATTGTTTTGGATTTCATTTTATTATCTTTTTTTATTAGTAATAAATATTTTACAATTACATAAAAAGTTTTTTTGGTGGAATTTAAGATCAGACTCTAATCAAGATCGAAAATAATCACTTAATAAATCCAAATTATAATTATTGATAAGATGAGTGCACTCGTAGAAGACGGGGTTGGTGAGGTAGGGGTGTACGTAGGGAGCTTTCGGGTGACCTATTTAGCCTGCTACTCTCAATAGCACGAGTGTGTGGCAGTCGAAAGGGGATTACAGGGTTAAGGCTTAGTGTCTGAGGGATTGCGGAAGTATTTGGATTGGTAAGGAACGTAATGAGAAGGAGTATGTTTTAGAGCTAAGATTTTACATAATTTAATTCTATTCAAAGTATTATTTTTAAATATCGATGATTCTTAATCATAGTTTATATTAGCATGAAATTGAACGTAGAAGATAAAATGTTCGAACAGGTTGAAGTTTCAGATAATCTAATTTCGTTGGTATATTCAAAACCACTAAGTCATGTAATCGATGCATCAGAAACCGTATCAATCACCTGTATTGCACTTCCCACAGAATTAATTTTTGTAGATTGTGGATGCTATCCTGAGGTAGTCAGAAAATTTCGTTTAGATATGGAGACAAAATTTCAAAGGAAAACATCTCATTTATTACTCACTCATACTCACTGGGATCATGTTATTGCGATGGATGAATTTAGAGATGTTCATATAGTATGTTCTAAAGCGGGAATTCAAGGGATTAAGAACATAATTAAGATGATAGATGATAAAGGACCTAAAGAATGCGAAAAAACCTTTACCGTAAGTAGAGAATTAGGAGAAATCATATCAAATGCCAAAATATTTATTCCAAATAACACAGTTAAGAATGAGTTCATAATTGAGTCTGATGGAAAAGAAGTTTATTTTAGAAATATAGGGGGACATAGTCCAGATTCCGCTTATATCTATGTTCCGTCAGAAAAAATTATTTGTACAGGAGATAATTTATTAGAATGTTATGCTCAACTCCCTGGAAATCCAGATGAAACGCTTGATATTCTAAGAAGCTGGGAATCTTTGGATATCGACAAAATAATTCCAGGTCATGGTAAAATTGTCTCTAAAGAATATATAATTAATTTAAGAATGTATTATGAAGACCTTATCTCCGCTTTAAAGAATTTAATTGATCAAAACCTAACAATAAAACAAGTTTTTACCAATCCTGCCATTCCTGAATATTTTGGTAGTGAAAATGAGGATTGGATGCCTGCAGCTTGGTCAGATTCGAATTGGATTAACGATACGATAAGAGTATGGTATCGATTTCTTAAACATAAAAAAAGAGGGGTGAAGTAAGGTGTGTGTAGGGAGCCTTCGGGCGACCTATTTAGCCTGCTACTCTCAATAGCACGAGTGTGTGGCAGTCGAAAGGGGAT
>JBHLNR010000005.1:0-51057 GCA_048941385.1 Promethearchaeota archaeon | reverse complement strand
TCATTGTTACTATACGCAACCATGTGTGGAGCAGGATTAGATGTTGTTCCTTTACCTGGAGATATAACTGAGAAAGAGATATTCTATATATTATTAGATCTTTGTACAATTTCTCTTAGATTAAATAAACCATTAACAGCCCGTTTAATGCCAATACCTGGAAGAGATGTTGGGGACGAAGTCGAATTTGATTTTGAATATTTTGCCCCCTCAAGGATTATTAGCTTTAGACGATTAACAGAAAAAAATGAGGATGATATTTTTGGTAAGAATGAAAAATTCTTCAAATTTCTATAATAAGATTTTTTTAGATGCGTTGAATACTTTTTCTTTGAAGAATATAATTAAAATAAAACTAGTTGTTATATAGAAGTTAATGAATAAGAAGAATCGAGATAAGAATTTATTATTTTTCAATGAAGCTATAGAATATTTTGATAAATTCACTACTCAAGATATATTATCATCCGATTCCAATGGTGAGGGTAATTATAACGCTAATTTTTTAAGAGATGCTATGATTAATGAGTTAGAGAACTTAAAATCTATAATTGAAAGTAATCCTGATTTCAAATTAGAAACATTAAAACCAGAAGAAAGGCAACAATTTAAGAAATTTATTAATTATTATTCTATTTGTCCTGTTTGTCGAGGATTTAATCATTATTTTAACTTAAAACAGCTATTTTTTGATGATAATAAGAAGAATTTGATCGCAGATTTGGTTAAGATCATGAATTTGAAGAACAAGAAATTAAAAAGCTTCAATATTAATTTTGGGATACCATGTTGTGAATGCTACAAAAAATTAACTGAGAAATAATACAAAATATAATTTATTCCAAATAATCTACTACTTGACCACTTTGAGTAATTTCAAAATATATCTTATTATCCTCTTCAACTTTTTTAACACAAAAGGCTTTAACTAAATAGTCCATATTGTAATTAAGTGAAGGTTCATCATTTATCAAATCCAACTCGAGTAATTTTTGTAATAAATCTTCTTTTGAAATTTTTTTAGCTTTATTAACCAAATTGAGAATTTCGCGACGAATTGGGTGATTCACAGCTTTAAGATACAAAGAATGTAAATATTTTGTGCCTTCTACTGTTTTACTATACTCTTCCATTGATTTGTAGTTCTTAAAATCAGATTCATCGGGCATAAATTATACTAATGAATCAATATTCAAATATTTTGAACATTTCTTCAATTTTTATGTTTTTATAAATATTACTCTCGATTTCGACAAATATGTCTTTTATTAAATTTGACACATATGTATTTTATTTAAATATATTAATTATTATATTCTTTACTTAGAGGTTAATATTTTAGTGTAAGAATTAATCATTGAAAGAAATTTAGGAAATTAATGATGTTATAATAATGAAGATAAAATCTAAAAGATGTATTATTCTATTACTCATTTTCTTTTTCGGAATCATTTTTATTAATATTGGTTCAATCAATTTTCCTCTGAATCATCTAAATCATGAAAAATCTGAAGAAAGTGAAGATATTGATACTTATTTTATAAATGATAAAATAGGAGTAAGTTTTGGTGGATATTCAAGTTCCTCAGATGGTAATTTTGATGTGATAGAAAATGTATCAAGTAGAATAGATAATAGAGACTTCCTAGCAATTGAAGGGAATTATTTTCACCAAGCAATACCTCTAGATTGGAACGTTAATTCAATGCAATTTAACATTGAATCTTATTCAAAAGAACAAAAAATAATCGATTCTACTTTTGATATAAACGAATATTATTCACCTTGGTATGAACAAGCATTTGAAAATGGTAAAGGATCTTTTTCTCAATCATTTGAACCAGATAATGATCATCCCGATTATGTCAGAACAACTATATATAATTTACGTGATAGAGAAGAGTGGGAAACTGCTTTTTATGAGGGAGATTATGCTTTATGGGATCAAGATTTAGCAGATCTAAACCCCGATAATTTAGATATTCAAAAAGGTAAGATATTTCAAGGAACAGATCAAACATGTTATAATTTTGACAATTTCCAAGAAGATCCTAACTTTTTTGAGGATACTAAAACTCCTTATGGAGGTGAATATGATCCAATCTGGGATACAGTTGAGTTATCCTATGATGATGTTGCTGAGGCACTTTGGGTTATAATATATCCTGATGAATCTATTGTAGGAGGAAATCCATCTGCAGCTTGGTGGTATTATTTAGATCTTCCATACGTTGTAGATTATGCACAAATAAAAATCTCGTGGAGTATTGATGATGATTCCACGTTTGAATCAGAAGATGAATATGAGGTAAAAGCTAGAATAAATAATAAATATATCGATGGAACTAAATGGATTTCTAAAACTGGAGAGGTTCCTTTTAATGGTTCTGATGATGCACTGATGGTTTATAAAAACGAAGAAATTTTTGGGCATATATCTCATAGTACCATTTCAAGAACATATAATATTACGGATTTAATCGACGGTTTAATAGGTATTAATAAATTTGATTTTGGTATTTGGGCAAAAAATCCCTCTCATAGTGGAGATGATGATAAAATAATTGCTAAGTTCGAATCAGTTGAATTTATGTTTAATACTTCAGAAAAGTATGAGGTCGCTTCTTTAGAATTTGATTATAAGTGCATCGATGAAAATTCTAATGACGAAAATCCTTTTATCTTTGATAACGACGCCTCTATTTTCCTTATTCTTCAATATAATTATTCTTTAGTTGATTATATTAGAGTACTTCCCTTTTCCATGATGACAATTAGTTCTTCGAGTTTTTATTCTACACCTTGGACTCATGTAGAATTTAATTTACCACAAAAATATATTCCTATTTTAAGAAGAAATGAGTTATTTTTTAAAGTGGGTATTATTTTTGAAGATAATTATTATAATAGAATATATTATCGATGGTATTTAGATAATGTTAATTTTAGAATCAACTATAAACATCCTAATACTACATTTTCTGATCTAAAAATAAATATTGACGATTTAGGGATATGGGATGTTATTGAAAATAATACCCTAAACATTAATACTTCTGCCTGGATTGGAGGTGAATTACATAACTTCACATTTAAAACCGATTTGTCAAAATATCAAGATATATTGTATCTTAATTTCAAAGCAGGATTAAATCTTTCTCAAATTCATCATAACTCAAGTGGGGCTAATATATTTTATAGTATAAATTCAGCTAATTCATCCTTTGGTGTATGGAATATTACTTATAATAATATGAATTCTTTTGATAGTTTATTATTAGCAAATTCAACTCCATATTTCAATCTTTCATTATATTCAATTTCTTATATCAACTTACCTGCGTTTGATTCCAAGGGGTCAAATAGTCTAAACTGGGAGGTATTTAGCGCAATTGCTCCAAATTTTTTAAATTATAGTGCATATATCCACCTTTATAATTCTACATTAGGTCCATCTTATCAAAATGTTAGACTTATTAAGACTTTTCAATCAGGAAACTGGACTTTGCAAGCAAAACAGGGGAATTACATTACTAATTGTTTACTTAATTCAACTAAGAGTTACTTAGACCAACCGGCGTATTATAAGAATGAAGTACTAGAATATAATTTCACACTCCTAGAAGGATCAATTAAAGGCAATTATAGTTTAAGCTTGCTCAATCGTTCAGGAAGCATTGTAGAAGATTTCCCTCAATATCATTCATCTAATAGTAAAGACGTAATTGGAACTCTAGATAATCTGGAAATATATGAAGTTGGTCAATATTTCTTATATCTGAAATGGAATGATACAGAAGAAAACCAAGGAATAACGTTGAGGTTTGGTTCCCATACCAAAGAATTTTTTATAATTAATTCAACTAATTCTGGATTTGTTAATCAGGAAACTTTAGTATCATCTGGAGTGATAGCAAATTTTACGATTTTTTATAGAACATACACTAATTGGGGTATTGAAAATGCATCAATTAATGTTTTTGAAAATTCTTCAGGTATTTGGAGATTATGGGGAAAAGCTTGGACAGGATCTTATCAAATAGGATCAATAACTTACCTTGGAGATGGAAATTACACAATACCATTATTAACAAGTGGTGCTCCAAATGGAACTTATTCAATAATCTTTACCTTATTCAAAGAATACCATCAATCAGGAAGCCTATTAACTGAATTAGACATAATCGCTATAAATATTTTGAATATTAATATAGTTCAGGGAGCACATCTTAATGCCTTTTCCCAATATGTTCTTGATGACAATAATCTTCCATTTGTTAACGATAGTATTAATAGTCGAATTCAAATTAACATTACTGACCAATCTACGAAGAACCCAATAACAGGAGGTTTGGTATTAGGGACTATAGGTGATACTGGAACCTACTTCGAATCAATAGAATTAGGAAATGGCATATATAATCTGACATTAGATACAACTGGTCTAAATGCAACTAACTTCGGTGAGAATGAAACTCTGTTTATTAAATGTTCAGCTAATGATTACAATATTAAAGAAATAAACATAACAATCTTTATTAATAAAATACCTACAGATATAATACTCCAGAATATAGATCCTGCTTATACTGAAGGAGAAATTACAATCTACGCTACAATGCTTAAACTTATTGATCCAGAAAATCCGAAACCTAATAACTATGGTACTTTAGAATATTTTATCTATCAGGAGACTTCTCAGAAGTCAAGTGGATTTTTAAACCTTCTAATGAGTGGTGTGTATTCAACAGAAGTCTCTTTAACTTCATTACCGGCTGGAATTTATACTGTTTATGTTAATGGTACTGCCTTTAATTGTGAAGGATCTCAAAGTAATATAGTTAATTTCATAATATTACCCCAACAACCTACTGAACTTGATATAAATGTTCCCAATACTATTAGGATTTTAAAAAAGTTTGAAATTAGAACAACGCTTACATATAGCATAAATGGGAGTATTATCCCTTTTTCAACTGTTTCTCTTAATATTTCGATGGGATCGGAAAATTTCATTGTCAATACAATTACCGGATCAGATGGAATAAGCATCTATGAATATATTATCTCTTCAGAATATAAAGGTCAAAATATTACAATTAGAGCTGTCTATGAAGGACAAGAAAAAATAGCACGTTCAGAAGCAAATATTTCAAAAGTAATTCAAGGAAAAATACCAGTCATATTAGAAATGATTGAGTTTCCTAATAATACAGCAAGAGTTGGATACTCAGTGACCTACAGAGTAAGAATGGACATAAAGGATATTGAAGAAACATTACAAAATCGAATTATACTCTTTTCAGGCTATTATGATGATTCTTCTTCTCCATTCATTACCCAACAATTATATACTGATGAAAATGGAGAGTGTGGATATACTATATCTGAACTAGCAGATAGCAAAGTGAATATTACTATTTATTTTGAATTCCTTGGATCTACTACAGTTGCGTATAATTCAACAGCTAGAACCGATAATATCTTACCAAAATGGACATCCGATTTTAATTATGATATTTTAGATGAAGATGGCGATGGTGCATATCGTTATGGTGAAGTGATAATCTTTAACATGACTTTCTGGAGTTCTGATTTAGATGCTCCTTCCTTTAGCGGCCTTCCTGTTGTCTTTACTTTTATTTATGATTCATTTACAACAGTTTTAACTCAATATGTATCTGGAAATAATACAATTTGGGTTCTATATTCAATTCCAGACAGCTTAAGTGTTAATTATTTGAATATATCTATAGATTTTCAGGGATCCAACAAAGTAAATAATAAAACTGTAAATTTCTCTTTAGAAATATATGATAAAATCACAGTTGACATCAAATTTGTTCGATCACCCGCAGCGCGGTACATTAAAGGTTCTTATTTCATCTCTGCTAATGTATCTTATATATTTAACAACGAACCTAAACCTCTGATAAATATAAAATTAATTTTCAAACTACTCAATGCAAAAGGAGAGATAATTGATGAAGTTAGTGGTACAACTGATGAAACTGGGATTGCAGAGGTAATATTAGATTTTAAGAAGGAAGGAAAAAACTGTGTAATATCTGTTGAAATTGATGAAGCATTATACGGCTATTATCAAAGTTTTGTATTAACATCTGAAGAAATTAAAATTACCACAGAGTTAATGGCATTCTTTGAAGATTATGGAATGATTATTCTTATAAGTGTAATTGCGCTCACAAGTATCTATTTTGTATTAAGATATGGATATATTAAGCCGAAAAATCGGAAAAAACGACAATTTTTAAAGCAAATGTATCAAAGACTTTCAGATGTTGAAAATATCCAATATTGTTTAATACTAACTAAAGATGGAGGAGTACCTGTTTTTACTAAGAGTTTAGCTGAAGTTCCTATAGATGGAGCTTTGATATCTGGATTTTTAAGTGCTATATCCTCTTTTGGAAGAGAAATTGGCGTAAAAATGCAAAAAATTGATGGTGGATTAGAAGAATTATCTTATAGGCAATTTAAAATCATACTAAATGAAGGTGCATATGTAAGAGTAGCTTTACTTCTCTTAAAACGAGCTCAAGAATCATTAAAGGAAAAACTTAGAAAATTTAATAATTTTTTTGAAGAGACATATGAAGAACGATTGAAAGATTTTACAGGAGAAGTTTTTGATGAGGTTCAAGTAACAAAACTGATGGAAAAAGTTTTTGAAGCGGACCTACTCTATCCTCATCAATTAATTCAAAATAGGGCAATAAGCTACCTTAACGGATTATCTAGAAAAGACGTGAGTAAAAAAGTTATTATAATCGCTCAAGGTGAAGAATTTGAATCAACCTTTTATTTACGAGACATGATAAATCATCTAAAAACCAAAGGAATAGAAGAAGTTAAGTCATTTCAAAGCCTTCAAAAACTAAAAGAAGATAAAATTGTCTTTGCTTTAAATCCGAGAACTAACTATTTAATTGAACAATTTCAGAGTTACATAAAATCAATGGATGATGATGACAGAAATGTATTATTTGCAATTTTCGATGGTAATAATGGTGAAACCCAAATTAACAAATATTTTAAGAAGCGTCATATTGAATTATCAAAAGAACTTAATCTAATTCTTGAAAAATTGAGGAATCTTCAAGTAATTGATGATCTTAATAAGATTAATGATACTGGAAACATAGTAGCAACACTATTGAAACTAATTCCTGATTTATAATTTTTTCTTTTAATTTTAATTTACAATTGATTGAATGACTGAAAAGTAAAGTATATTATTTTATAGTTCTTATTTTTCATTAATTTTGAAAATATTTTGGATGATATAAAAATGGATTATAATGAGATTAAGAATCTCTTGGGTTCTGAAGCAAACAATCTTTTAAGCCATACTTGTTCAGGAATTCCCAAAGAAATCATACATCAACCTGGTCCAGATTTTATTGAACGAGTCTTAGAACATTCAGATAGGAATAATCTTGTCTTAAATAATATGGAACGTTTATTCAATCAAACGGGAAGATTAGCAGGGACAGGATACCTCTCAATTCTGCCAGTTGATCAGGGTGTAGAACATACAGCTTCAGCAAGTTTCGCTGTGAATCCTTTATATTTCGATCCAGAAAATATTATCAAACTCGCGATTAATGGAGGGTGTAATGCGGTCGCATCTACTCTTGGAGTACTTGGTTCTGTTTCAAGAAGATATGCTCATAAAATTCCATTCATTGTGAAGATCAATCATAATGAAATCTTAACAAAACCAGAAATTTCTGATCAAACTTTATTTGCAAGCGTCGATCAAGCATGGGATATGGGAGCATCAGCGGTGGGTGCTACAATTTATTTCGGTTCTAATGAATCACGACGCCAAATTCAAGAAATTAGTGAATCTTTTAGATATGCTCATGAGTTGGGATTGGTTTGCATCCTTTGGTGCTATTTAAGAAATAAAGAAGAATTCATTAAAGATGGTACAGATTATCATACTGCAAATGATTTAGAAAGTCAAGGGAATTATCTAGGAGTTACTATTGAAGCAGACATTATAAAACAAAAACTGTCTACTTGCAATAGAGGTTTTTTAGATCTTCAATTTGGAAAAACAGATAAACTTGTTTATGAAAAACTTGCTCCAGATAACGAGATTGATTGGAATAGATACCAGGTTGCTAATTGCTATATGGGAAGAGTAGGTCTTATTAATTCTGGTGGTGAATCTGGAGGGAATGATCTTCAAGATGCAGTGAGAGCTGCCGTTATAAATAAACGTTCAGGAGGGATGGGATTAATTCTTGGTCGTAAGGCTTTTAAAAGACCCACCCCCGAAGGAATAAAAATATTGAACGCTGTACAAGACGTTTATCTATCTAAAGACATTACTTTAGCATGAAAATTCATTTTTACCTTTTTTTTATTAATTATAGATCCTATAATAAAACTAAAAGTTCATATTCTAAATTCTTATAAATAAAAGGTTCTTCTTTGTTAATAGCGAAAATTATATAAATTCACTTTATAAATTTTTAACTAGTCTAATATCTATTAGATAGATGATTTTTAAGTTGAGCAAATAATAGGAGAACCACTTCATGAGTGTTCCAGAAGAAATATATAGAGCATATAGCCTTTTAAATGAAGGAAAAGAAGAGGAAGCCTGGCAATTAATAAAGAATCGGGAAAAGATAGAACATTTAAAACCAGAACAAAAACACTTATACAGAATGTTTAAGGGATCCGTTCTTTTTCTTACGGGAAGGCTACAGGAAAGCCTTAAATTAGGAGAAAAACTCTATCAGGAGAATAAAAGTCAAAAAAATACGTTGAATGCTATTGATGCTCTTCTTCTTAAATCTTTTAACCTATTTATGCTTGGCAGAATTGCAGAGATGGGGGAAAATGCCATGTTATGTTAAACGATGCTTAAATCCGTGTTACAAGAACCTAAATCTGAAATTGAATGGAGAGAAGCTATGATTAGCCACTTAAATGGTTATTACTTGCATAACATAGGTGAAATTGATAAAGCTTTAAAAGAACTTAAAAAATGCCTCAAGTTTGTTGAAAAATATGACACTCTTTCTGTTATGTTGCCTATTCTTTTATCTGCTTTAGGATGGGTATACACAGGAAAAGGAGAATTAGATTTAGCCTTGAAATTTCATAAAAAGAGTTTAGACCATTCTAAAGGGAATTATATGGCTATAAAATTAATTAATGCAACCTCTTATCATGACATAGGCGAAATATACTTTCAGAATGGTGCTCTAGATCAAGCAGTTGACTATTATGAAAAAAGTCTTAAAATTTGGAAACAGTTCAATTCTCCTATGGCAATAGGGTGGGTGTCTATTGATTATAATAGTTTGATAAAAGTTTTTCTCTATAGAGATTCTTCTGATAGAGCACAAGAATATCTAGATAATTTTTTAGATTATCTTCAAATAAGAAAAATAGATGAAAATTTTTATTGGTATAAGCTTGGAAAAGCGAGGATATTGACATCAAGTTCTCGAACTCGGGATCGAGCTGAAGCTGAAAGAATTATTAAAGAATTTATTGCGGAGCATGATGCTTTAGTGAAATCGGGAACTATTATAGTACTGGGTCCAATCCCCTGGTATTTATTAATTTGTGATTTATATCTCAAAGAATTACGTTTAACTAACGACTCAACAGTATTAGATGATATTAAACCATTTATTACAAGACTACTTAAAGAAGTAGAACATACCAATTCTTATACGCTACAAGTTCAAACTTATTTGCTTCACGGGAAGATTTCATTACTTGATATGAATATGGGGGATGCTCGTCGGTATTTAACTCAAGCTCAGCGTATTGCTGAGGAACATAGTCTTCAACTATTAGCTCGAGAAATTTCTGCCGAACATGATAAATTATTAGAACAATTAGACGAATGGAAAAACCTTAAGAGAAATAAGGCATCAATCAAAGAAAGGATGGATTTAGCTTCATTAGATATTACTATGGATCGAATGCAAGGAAGGCGCGCGATAGAACCTCCCGAACTAATTGATGAGAAACCTATTCTACTTTTAATAATAGGACAAGACGGAGTCTCATACTTTAATCATTCATTTATCGCGAACTGGGATTTTAATGACCTCTTTAGTTCCTTCATGTCAGCATTTAACACTTTCAGTGCAGAAATCTTCTCAGAATCAATTGATCGGATAAAAATCGGAGATCACTTAATTTTGATTAAACCAATTGAGTCATTTCTAGTATGTTATGTGATTAAGGGTCAATCATATCCTGCGTTAACGAAATTAACACGCTTTTCGGATGCTATAAAATGGAAATCAGAAATCTGGGAAGCTTTAAATAGGGCTGTTAAAACTAGTGAAATGCTAGAATTATATAATCCTTCTTCATTGGGGGATGTCATGAATGAGATATTCAATTTATAATTGATATTAATTGATTTTAGACACGATTTATTTTATTTAAATAAAAATTAAAAGGATGTATTTCATTATAGTTCCTAAAAGATAACTTTTTAATTGTATTAAAATGCGAAGAGCCGATCCCAATCCATATAAAGTGAAAAAAGCACCACCTAGTCCAAGTAAAGTTTTTATTGATTTTGACTCACAAAGGGTATGTCCTGCTTGCGGAAAAGCAATTAAGATTACGCATAATTTTTGTAAATATTGTGGTGTTGATCTTAGTGCTATTGAACCTATAGGTAATTCAGATGAAATTTCTAAGGCATTAGCGATTACTGCGGTTACCGATCCTGATCCTGAAGTCAGAAAAGAAGCGGTTGATACGTTAGGAGATTTTGGAGAAACTAAAGTATTAGGGGTTCTTACTTTTGTCTTATTAAATGACCCAGATGAAAATGTGAGGAAGGAAGCCTGTGATGAATTAGGTGACCTCCACCATCCATATAGTTTACAAGCTTTAGCAAAAGCCCTAAAAGACGAAAGTGCAATTGTCAGAAAAGAGGCTATAGAAGGGTTAAAAAAAATTAAGAAAAAGACCAAACCAAAGAAGATCCATGAAGGAAAGCCGGAAAGTAGGGAATATAAAGAAGAGGATCATAAAGAAATAGATGATCAAGAGCTAGAAGAACATTCAGAAGGAAATGACTCTGAATTAATATAAAAAATATTCTATTTTTTCCTATCTTTAGATTAAACTAATTTATTAAAGAATTAATAGATGAAAAATAGTTTAATCTTTATTACTTGGAATTTTTGGTAATTGTCTTCTACTACTAGGATTATTCCTTTTAGACTTCTCCAAAATTTCTACTATCTCGGCCTTCCTAGCATTTGTCGGTAACTCAATTTTTCTGTCTTCAGCATAACTTTTGAGATCTTTTACAGTCATTGTACTAAAATTTACTGGGGTGCTAATCACTGGGGCTGGTTTCGCAGAAATTGGAGTTAAGGGAGATTTTTGTTCTGATTTGGACTCTGTTGTGACTTTTGCTACACTGCCTTTTTTTGTAGTACTCTTTATTTGATCCTTTTTCTCCAATATTTCTACTGCTTGTACTATACCTTTTTCTTGATTAAAGTATATTCTCAAAACATGGTTATCCAATTCAATCATATCATTAGGTACATTCTTAACGGCTTCCCATTTGGTTTCTTCAACCTCATCTCCAAATACTTGTGCAACTTTTGACACAGCCGCTAATAGAGTATGTCCTAAAATCAAATTCAATCTTTTATAATTGTCTGAAATCTCAGTTTTTAGGATCTTTTCTTTAATTTTTTCCTGTTCCTCCTTTGACAAACCACCTGGGGCTTTAACTACAGGGTGTTTAGGGAAGGAAGAGACAACGGTATTACTAGATGTATCTTGAAGAGCAGGGGAAATGTATTCTTCTTCTTGGATTTCTGTTTTTTTAGGTTTAACATCAGTTATAACTGCTTCGCTCATTCTTTCCCTTTCAATATTTCGTATATATCGCATATCAGCTAATCGTTCAGTTACTTCCATAGATTCTAATTGAAACGCATTTAAAAATTCAGTAGGTTCGTCACCAGCATCCACGGAAACGATTTTACATCGATGCATACTTGCGCTTTTTCTCAATTCATCTTGGAGTTCTTGAGCTACTCTAGAACTTATAAATCTTTTTCGTACAGGGGATTTAGGACCTTTCCAAATAAATATTCTTCTTAAATCTTCACGAACTATCACCAATACCTGTTCTGGATGCAAATTTGACTGAAGTTCTTCTTCAAGAATATTCATTTTATTCCTTTCCCCTGAATCATCCAGTTCATATACCATGAAAGTTTCATATTCAGTCATTTCTAATCAATATAGAAATCATTCGTTGTTATGTATAATTCTATTTGAAATTTCTTTTCAAATGGACTTAGTTTAAAAAAAATATAAATTACCTTTATAAAAATTTAGCGAAAAAAGAAAATAAGAAGTAAAAAAAACAAATTTATATTAATTACATATCATGAAGCACATTATCAATCGAGAGTACAAACCCTAATAAGATCCGTCTATCAGTTTCATTGTCTAGTATTCTCAATGCGTATGTATCCTTAAAATCTAATAACCCACCAAGAAATACGTCTCTCCATCTATCAGCTTTCTCAATTTCTGCTATAAGATTCCCTTGCATATCTGTAACTTTATAGCTCCAACCCATAAATTTTCCTTGAGCTTCAAAATATCTTGTTCCATTTATATCTTCTAAGAAAAATTTCGGTCGAAAAACGGATGTTATCTTTTTCTTAATTCGAGCTATCATATTTCCATATGGATCTTTTAAATCCTGTGCACCACGAGCAGATACAATCTTGGAGTGTATTGTAGCAGCAATAGTGCCGTCTAATTCAATTAACTCTACTCTGCGTCTTATACTCAAGATAACCCTATTCATTCTTCCTATTACTTTATTATTCTCATCTAAAATGTCCCCTGAACCCCAGTCCCAATATTTCTCTTTTAAAATGTAATAATTTCGGTTAATATCGAACAATCCTCCGGGGCGATCATAAGGCTCAAAGCCCAACGTTGTTATTGTTTCGCTTGTAGATGGTTTAGCCACTTCTCTTGGTTTAGGAACAAAAGTAACTGGTGACCCACATTTTTCACAGAAATTCTGAGTTTCTGGATTTATAATCTCAGCTCCACAAGTCGCACAAAAAACCATTCTTTTTTTACCTTTTAATTATTTATTTATTTTTACAGTTTAGATAACAATATTAAATTTTAAATTTAAGTCACAATTAGTCCGATATTTATAATTTTATTTAATATAATAATTTCTAGTAAAATCCTAACCAATATTAATAATAAAACAATATGACTAAACGAAATTAAACAATAAAAAAATCTACTTCTCAATCATCATAATGTTTTAATTGAATAAGGTTTAATTATTATTAATATTAAACGAATAGGAAAAGAGAATGTCAAGTATAAAGATTCCACAGCTGTTAAAATTAAAAGATTATATAACTCTTGTAGGAACTAGTCTTGGAATGGCAGCACTAGTCTGTGCCTGTATTGGTACACGTGCTGCGCTTTCTTTAGGCTTTTTCTTGGTATCAATCTCAGCAGGGACTGATATGATTGATGGGTATATTGCCCGTAAAACACAGACAATGAACGAGATGGGAAAAGAGCTGGATTCATTAAGCGATTCTTTAACTTTTGGTATCACACCTGCCATTTTAACTTACCAAAGTTTTAAAACTGGAAGTTTATTTGACACTATTCTAGTAATAGGGGCTATATGTTTTGCATTGGGGGCAATATTAAGATTAGCAAGATTCAATTTATCAGAAGTTCCAGGATACACTGGAGTTCCAACACCCCTTAGTGCTCTACTAATAATTGTATATTTTTATGCAAACTATTTTTATGCTTTTGGCAAAGGAGGTATAACATATCCGTTTTTAGAACTATCTTCATATCTCATACCTTTTATTATGATTCTGATTGCTTGGTTCAATATTACCACATTTATCAGTTTTGGTGAAAAAGATAAAACTACTTATATTATTTTTCTAATAATTGCACCACTATGCCCATTCTTTGGTGTTATTGGTATTTTAAACCCTAACTCCTTAATTTCGAGGATCTCCTCCGTGTTTTTTCTATGTTCATTTCTTTTTGCATTTGGTTTTATAATTAGAGGATTTTTTCTATATTTGAAGGATAAAAGAAAGAAAAAGTAAGGCTTTAAACTAACTTCTTCTTCCAACTTTCAATATTTTCAATAATCTGTTTTTTATCACTTTCATTTAAGAAAAGATCACTGTATCTATATTGGTTAATTAAACTTCTTAATTTATGTAATGTAACAGAAAAGCCTCTTTTTTCAAGAATGAGATCGGCGATCTTTTGGAGTTCTTCGCTAAAATCCTCTCCTTTCATATTATTTAATTTATTAATCAAATTATCAAATGCAGTATTAATCAAAACACCCGCCTCATCTCCCTTTTGTCTTTTAGAAGAGGAAACAAACTCAAGCTTTTCTTGCAATTTTTGTTTTATTTCGTCAACTTGTTGTTGAGCATCAGGTAAAATTGATGGTATTTTTTGAGGTTTTGAAGGGGTTTCTATATTTAGTTTACTAGTTTGGTCTTTCATAACTTTAGTAGGTTTTTGTTCAATCCTTTCGAATTGTAATTTAGTGGTTGTTATTGGTTTAATATTCTGATAAGGTTTAACGGGTTGAGTTTTTCCTGGTGGAGTTTGGGCTTTTTGTGAGGTATAAAAAGAATCAGAATAGGCATTCTCCCATAGATTTAATATAATTGGATTTAGCAACTCAACTATTGGACGAAAATTACTTCCGATTCCCATGAATGTATCTTCAGCGTCTTCTTGAATAACTCCAAACACAATTTGGTCATCATCTCCTTTTAATAGAATTAAATTCTCGTTTTCAAGAGTTTTATATATCAAATTTGTAATAGATTTAAACTTTTTAACGCTACTATTGGTATGAGGTTCTGAAGAGGCAACTTTTATCTTCAAAGTTCTTGGTATTTTTTCAAACTGTTCTGGTGCTAAATGATTCTCGAGTTGAGGTATGATAATTGTAAGTTCTTTTTTTGTCGTTGTAATGAACTTTTGAATTTCTTCATTAACTTTGGTAAGACTATTAATTGTCCAAATATTTGATATTGTAATTTTATCAGAAGATCTCATTTCTTGGAAATATTCTCTCATGAGGATTTCAACGGGTTTGTTCAAACCTGAAACTTGATCCACTGAGTTTTGAATTACTATATTTAAATTTTCATTTAACTTGGTCTCAAAATTTTTCATTTCATTAGAGAGCAGATCTCTGTTTTCTTTAAGAATTTCATGAATTCTATTCATCTTAGTTTCAAAATTACTTAACATGTTGAGAAGTATTAATTTAAAATCATCTCGGTACTGGAAAGTGGCACTAATCATCTCTTCTATTGGTTTTGATGTTGTTTCAAATTTTTCTTCAATCACTTCATGTAATTCAACAGAAAAGTCTTGAACGATTTTATCTAATTTATCTTTAAAAGTCTTATCAATAATGGCTATAATTTCTTCTTTATGTTTCTTAAAATCCAGATTGTTAATTTCATCTGTTATTTCTGACTTTATCCCCGAAATCTTCTTCATTAGATTAGCAAAATTTGTTTGGGTAACAATTTTAATCTGTTGGTCTAATTCAGATATATCTTTGCTTAAGCTTTTCAATTCCTCCATTCCCTTTACAATATCTTCAATCTCCTGTTTTTGAATAATTGTATCTTCCTCAATATCTTTTCTTGACTCTTGGAATGATTCAAGGATTGTGTCTATTTGATTTACATCATTCTGCTGAAAGGTTTGATTTACAGTCTTTGTTAATAGCTGATGAATTGATTCTTTTATGCCCTTTAAATTTGCATTAATATTTTCATAATAATTTATTATAGGAACAATTGGAGGCATTGTTAAATAATGTAATAAAATCTCTTGTTTTTTAGGTACTAATTGAATAACTAATCCTCCATTAATTAACTGAGTTAGAGCTTCTTCAAATTCATTTTGAGAAATTTTTGGAATTATTGAATACAATTCATAAAAAGTAAGTGGAGCCTTTCCCAATGATTCATAATATATCTTTATTGCATTATCTGTAAGCTGTAATTTTTTTAAAAATTCCTCCATTCTTTTATCACCATCATTTCACATATATTATATTTTTCTCAATCTTTTCTAAAAAATTTTAAGGTTTTTATTTTTCTAAAAAATTTTAAAGAAGTTATACTATTATGATTTATAATAAAACAACTGTTAACTACTGTTTTTAATTGACCTAAGGTGATTAATATGAAAGAAGATGTGTATTTTTACTTAGATTTAACTAAAGATCTGCTGAAGAAAAAAGAAATTATTAAAGCTATAAAATATTACATCGATGAGAAGAATAAAGTTAATCTAAAGGGACATTATTCACTACTTGTCTTTCAAGAAGAAGGTAATCCAATATTCATTACAGAAAAAAAAGACGCTAATATTATTGCAAATTCTATTGAAGAAAATTGGAGTTCTCGACCTAGGGAGCAAAGTTTCTTTGAGAATGGATTATTCTATATATTTTCTTATATCGCTGAAACAGTGAGAAAAAAATCGAAATTTAACAGGATTATTGTTATTACTGATACTCCTTCTGATTTATCAGAAGATTACCAAGAAGCCCTATTTAATCTTGTTTCAAAAATAAAGAATTTCCCTACTTTTATCGATATCTTAAGAATTTCTGAAGGTCAGGAAAGGTTTTTCAGTGATGATGTCAAACTAAACATGCTTGCGAGCGATACTAAAGGAGGGATCTTTTATATTAAAGAAAAAAAAGAATTCAATGATACAATAAAAAAATTGGTAAAAACTAAGCAATTTGCAAGCACTTTTGTCGATCAACCTGATCGAATTCAAATAAGTAAGGAAGATTACGCCTTTTATAATTATTTAGCTAAACCCTTAATAAAATCAGAAGGAACTACGGAAAAATTAGTTTGTCATTTTTGCAATGAAGAGCTATGCCCTATTTGTACTAATGTTGATGATATTCCATTAATTTGTGAGGATTGTAACACTAGTTTTCATAGTTGTTGTATTACGAATTATACTATAAATCATAATATTGGAATTCCTAACATTCTACGTTGCCCTAATAAAGATTGCGATGTTCTAATGAAAATAGATGAGGATGAAATAATTGAAGTCTCTGGTGAGGTAGAAGTTTCAACAGTTAAAGAATTCATGGCAAAAGAAGTGCTAGATCAAATTCCTATAAAACTTAGAAAAGCAAAACCACTGTTAAAACCTGTATCTACTCCCATTCAAAAAGAAATTGAAAAAATTGAAGCAATTCCTACTAGTAATAACCTAACTGCTGAAGGAGAAACTATAAGAACAATCAGAATAGGAGGATTTTTTGGAAAAGTGTTTACGGTTAAAAAAGTAAATGATAAAATCGTATATGAGAGGATATCAACCAAAACAACATTCAAAGCTAATAACACTAATTCCACTAAATTCGAAGGAAAACATACAAGTCTTAGTATTATGAAAAAAAATAATTCTTCAAGAGTAAAATCAAAATCTAGTTTTATTATTTGTCAGCAATGTGGAACACAAATTAATCCAAATCAAGAAACTAAATGTCCAAATTGTGGTTTTAGGATAACATAATGTTTTTTTAATAAATTTATATTGGAACAATTGTAAAAAGAAATTTTTCGTAAATCAGAAATATAATAAATAAAAATAAATACAACTTCTAATATTATTTTCTTATAATTTAAGGATATTTTTCATAGACTCAAATATTAAATATAAACTAAGATGATACCCAGTTCGGACGCAATTAATTCAGAGGAATTTATCTTTTTTATCGATATTATATCTGATTTTCTTAAAAAAAAGTCATTGATGAAAGCAATTAGTAATTTTATTAAGGAAAAGGATAAATTCAATGCATTAAGTTCTTACGGTGTAGTAATCTTTCAAAAAGATGATAATCCTATAAATGAATATGATATAAAGGATTCAGAAATAGTATTAAATTCAATCAACAATGCATGGGAAACACGAGAAACCGAACAGAGTTATTTAGAAAATGGATTGTATGAAATATTAGCTTATATATTTAGAAGAAGCAGAGATGCACGGAAAAATTATCGAGTCATTATAATTTCAGATACCCCTAGTAAATTATCTGAAGACTATTATAATGCATTATATGATTTATTGATTAAAGCGAAGAAATTTTCAGCGTTTATTGATATAATAAGAGTTGGAAATGAGAAATTCTATGAGGATGATGTTAAATTAAAGGTAATTTCGAGTGAAACTCACGGCGGTATGTTCTACTGTCAGGATGAAAAACTCTTACAAAATATTTTAGGTTCATTAATTCAAAATAAAAAAGAATTTAAAGTGTTAAAAACCGATGAAATGGATAATGTTTTACCGGAAGACAAAGTATTCTATGAGCGACTAGCTGTTGATCTTATAAGTTTATCACCTGAAGATGAAGAAATATGCACAATATGCGAACAAGAGCTATGTCCTATTTGTGAAGCTTATTCTGATGAGATACATAAGTGTTTTAATTGTAGTACCAAGTTTCATAGTTGTTGTGCAGCAAAATATTCCCTTGCTAAGAATATAGGCTACCGTCACGTTTTCAGATGCCCTAATTGTGAGACTTTGTTAAAGTTAGACGAAGAATTTGTTAACATGGTCTATGAAGAAGAATTGGAAGAAGATTATCCCGAATTTGAGAAAGAAGAAGTGATTACAGTTGAACCTGAAGATTTAGAGGTTGATCCAGAACAGGTTGAGGAAGAAGCTTTAATGGAAGAAGAACAAATATTAGAAGAGATTAGCATTGAACAGTTAAAACCACCTGCCGATGTTTCAGAAGCCACCAAAAAGGTGAAGGTTGGGGGATTTTTTGGTAAAGAAATTGAAATTAAACTGAAAAAAGATGCAGAACCTATGGCTATGGATCAACCACTACAATTAGAAACTCAACAACCAGTTTCTATTACAGCTTTAAATCCTCCAAAAAAAAGAGGGGTTGCAACAATTACATTATGTAAAATATGTGGTACAACACTTCAAAATACTAGTAATTGCCCAATGTGTGGTGCTAAAAATTGAATAGGATAGCCTAATTAATTTCCAAATCTTCAATAAAGTGTACTCCTGACACTTCTGATTCCTTTACTGCTGAAAAATCTTTATTCATCATAAAAGCATATTCTCTTAATATTTTCACAATATCAATTATCTTGGATTTATGGAAATCATTTAAACTTAAAGTGAATTTTTTTTCTATTCTATCATTAATAAAACGAAAATAGTATACATTAAATGGTTTTAATCGGAGTTCTCTTAATTTAACCTCTACTTTTTCAAATTCGGACCAGTGAATTGTATATTGAGGTCTATGAGGTAACTCAAATACGATTTCCTCACAAGATATCGAAAATTTTCTAAGTTTCCCAGGTGATTTGGTTGCAACATTATAATAATATAAAATAAAGATAAAAACTAGAATTAGACTTATTAATAAAGCAAACGGAGATTCAGGGAATTTAATCATTAAATAAGAATCCAAAATGGCTAATATAGGAACAAGAATCATTACAACCCAACATGGTACTGTAAAATTGTGGAATTTCTCTCCTGAGAAATCAACAATATTTGTTTTTTCACTCTCCATTTTCCTTACTTTAGATTAATTAGGTTCACATATAAACTTTCATGATTAATTTATCTCTTGTAGAAATATTAGGAGAATTGATTAAAATTGAATTAAGTCATTTGAAATAAGGGAAAGTCTCCAATAAGTAATATATTAAACAATCAAAAATTACGGTATATATGCTTACAAGGAAGGTTCTTTAAATGTTTATTAAACAAGAATTAGATAAGTTTCAGAAGGATCGACCAAATTCAAAAAAACTGTGGCAAAAAGCACTTAAAGTATTACCTGGAGGGATATCTCATAACATTAGAACATTTGGTTTACCTTTGATAGGTGGCTTTCCTGTTTTTATTAAATCCAGTAAAGGTGCATATTTAACTGATTTAGATAACAATAATTATATAGATTGCTGGAACGGTCACTTTGCAATGATCTTAGGACATAATCCTCCTGAAGTTCAAAAGGTAATAAAGAAATTTTTAGTAGAAGGTTGGCATTTCGGTACTAACACAGAGTATCAGGTGAAACTCGCGGAAATGATTGTTCAAGGGAATTCTGGAATTGAAAAAATGAGGTTTTGTGTGTCTGGAACAGAAGCAACAATGTATGCCTCACGATTAGCTAGAGCCTTTACCAAGAGAAGATTAATAGCTAAAGCAAAATTAGGATGGCATGGAGCAAATGACACACTATCTTATGCTGTTGGAACATTAACAAATAACCAAGTCTCTCCGGGACTTCCTAAAGCAGAGCAAGCAGGGATAATAACATTTCAGATTAATGATGAGAGTGCATTTGAATTACTGAAAAAGAATTCTGAGGATTTAGCTGCAATAATCCTTGAACCCGTTTTAGGAGGTGGTGGAGGATTTCCAGTGGAATTTGAATTCCTCAAAAGATTAAAGGAGGAATGCGAGCGTTATGGAATTCTCTTAATATTTGATGAAATTATTACAGGTTATCGTTTTACAAATGGTTTATTTCAGAATGAAGTTGGGATCATTCCTGATTTAACTACAATGGGAAAGATAATTGGTGGAGGAATGCCAATAGGAGCAATAGGGGGGAGAAGTGATATTATTGATCAATCTAGCCCAGAAGTAGAAAATCAAGTGTTAATTGGAGGAGGAACATTTTCTGGGTACCCCCTCAGTATGATAGCAGGAATGAAAACTCTAGAAATATTAAAGAGTTCTCAGAACGATTATGCGAGGATAAATAAAGAGGGAGATCTTCTAATTTCCTCTCTAAATAAAATTTTCCAAGAAGAAAAATCGCAATTAATCGCTATAGGACATAAATCTATGATAATGCTCCATGTACTCTCTAAATGGATTGAAAATCCTTCGATACAAGACATTTTCGCTTATAAGGATAAGAAACGCGAAGCTCTACTTCAATTAACCCTCTTTAATCGAGGAATTTCAGGATTACATGGTTTAGGTTCGATATCTATGGCTCACACTCATGAACATTTATTGAAAATACAAGAAATTATTGAAGAGATCGCTCAACCGGTCTCCCAATCAAAGTTATAATTAAGAAAAAGGGAAAAATAGATGAATGAAAAGTTTAAAATTATTCAAATAGGGTTTGGCCCAATGGGCAGAATTATTACAACTCTTCTCGTTAAAAGAAAAAATATTCAGTTAAGAGGTATTATTGACATAAATCCTGACATTAGTGGTAAAAGGCTTAGTAAATTTTTAGAGGTTGGAAAGGAAAATAACCTAACGATAGGATCTGATTTAGATACTATCCTTTTAAAGGAAAAGGCTGATGTTGTTATAATTGCTACGTCTTCTTCTTTAGTAAAAATATTTCCTACTATTGAAAGTGTGGTTAAATCAGGATGTAATGTAATTTCAATCTGTGAAGAATTATCATTTCCATTTCATTGTCAACCAGAATTATCAAAAAAAATAGATAAATTGGCAAAATCAAACAATGTTACAATCGTTGGAACAGGCATTAATCCGGGCTACCTAATGGATTTATTACCTATCGTATTAACAGCTCCATGTCAAAGTGTAAAATCTATAGAAGTGACGAGGATGATTAATTCCGCTAAACGAAGAGTTCCTTTTCAAAAAAAAATCGGGACTGGCTTAAGTATAGATGAATTTCATGAAAAAATTAGTAATAAAGAAATCACCGGTCATGTAGGATTAACTCAATCAATTCAGATGATTGTAGCTGCACTTGGTAAAGAATATGATGAAATTATTGAATTACCACCTAAGGAAGTAATCGTGGATAAAGATCTAATAACATCTTACGGAGAAATTATTCCAAAGGGTTATGTTTGTGGTTTAAAAAGTAAAGCTTACGCAAAAAAGGAAGGAAAGGAATTTATTACCTTAGATTTTATAGCTTATGCAGGTAACCATGAGGAATTTGATAGTGTAGTAATAGAAGGAATTCCTCGAATAGAACAAAAAATCATTGGGGGAATTCATGGTGATCTATGTACATCAGCGATGGTAGTTAATTTAATTCCCAAAGTGATTGAAGCTCGGGCAGGTCTACTTACAATGAAGGATCTCCCCGTGCCTTGTAATACTGAAGAATTATTGAAAACTTAAATCACTTCTAATAATGAAGACATACTGTAAAATCAGGAGTTAGAGAAATTATTTAAAATCCAACGCTTATAGGAAAATATAATATAATAGCTAAAATAGCTGACATTGGAAATGTTAATAACCAGATAGCAATTATTTTCCACAATCCTTTTTTCATGGGACTATTACTAGCTTTTGATAATCCTACTAAAGATGCTACAAGCATATGAGAACCAGAAAGAGGGATTTTTTGAATAGTTCCAATGAGCATAACCGCTGCTGTTGGTACTTGTGCTGCAAATGCAGTACTCGGTCGAAGTTCGGTCATTCTACCTAAGTTTTTTATAACTATTCTCCCTAAAACTATGATACCCACAGCTAAACCTATCCCAGTCATTCCTAATAATGCTGTTATATTGATATCCTCTCCAACTCCAACTACTATTCCAACTGCATTTGAACAATCATTTCCCGACCTTGAAAAAGCAGTTATACAGATGACAACTAAAATTATAAGAGCATATCTACTTTCCGATCTTTCAAAATCCTGAAATCCATTTAGATGTTTAATTTTATGTCGATTTAGTAAAACAACAACGAGATATGTTACTGTGAAGCCAACTACAGGAGATAGTAACCACCACATACTCATCCCTAATATTGTGCCCCAATCTACTCCATCTCCACCACCTAGAAGTAATCCTAAACCCATTATCGAACCTATTGTGGCATGAGTAGTTGAAATGGGGAGCCCCAACGCACTGGCTAATATTAGCCAAATAGTAGTTGATATTAAAATAGTTAAAACAACAGCATTCTGATCTATATCTGTTGTTGCATAATCTATTAGAAGAATATCTTCACCAACTGATTTTGCAACACCCTCTCCTAATAATAAGGCACCAAAAATTGCAAAAACAGTTGCTAAAATAATAATTTGTTTCATACTAAGGATTCTTGAACCATAGAGAGGTGCCATTGTTTCATCATTAGCACCAATGGCAATCGCGATTAATATGGATATTACCAGAAATATCGTAATTATTACGGCTGGATCCATGTCACATTCTCTCCTTCTAAATAAGATTTTAGCTTTTTATTTACTTGGGTATTTTACAATTAAACTTCTCAAAAAATCACTAATTTCTTCAGCTCTGACAATCATATCAAAAATTTTTATGCATATTTTCGATGTCAGATATACTCGAAGAGATTTTTCTTCTGGTTTTTGATAAATAACTCCCAGGATTTTGTATTTTTCCTCACGAGCTTTTCTTTTAAGAGTTTCAATTTGGAAACTTTTCTGATAGGCTGTTTTAAAATCAGATTCCATTAAGTTTATCATATCTACCAAAGTATCAATTGTTTCTTGATAAATATCGTTAATGGCTTTCATATCCTCCTTAATATCATCAAAAATTTTAAAGGGATACACTTTAAGACCTCTTGCGAGTTCCTCAGAATTATCTGAGATCGCATCTAAGTATTTAATTATTCGATAACGATCTTCAACTAAAAATGGAAGAGCTCGTTTATTCTTATATAGAACATTGATATAATTTTCCTTAGCAATGTCAGCTTTATGTTCATATTCTATTACCTTATCTAATTCCTTCTTATTAATCTTCCCACTAACAAGATCATTAACACAATCATGGAGTAACAGTGAACCATCCAAAACTTCCATGTAGAATTTACTTGCGACGTTTAATAATTCACTCTTTTTATCTTTCTTAAGCTTTAATTTCATTTCTTTTAACTTCATTTCATTCACATATCGAATCTATTGATCCATTTCGACTTAATAATCACATTTATTATTTATTTCTTAAAAAAAATTGCATTTTCTCTTTAATAATAGATAGTTCTAGATATAAATAGAAAAAAATATTATATAACTACAATTTTACCCATATAAAAATATAAACTAAACTTCGCTTGCCATTTCTCGAGATTAAATTAACAGATATAATCTTTGATCCAAAAGTTCAAACCTATTGTGTAAGCTCTAATTTTAAGTGTCCCAGCTATGGACATTCATGGGCATGTCCTCCTGAGGCTCCATACTTAGAGGAATTCGTCTCGGAATTTAAAAAATTTTATCTCATTTATTACGAATTTGATTTTATTGATTATATCAAAAAAGAAAAAGAGAAAAATCCTGAGTTCAGCGAAATAAAAATAAGAGATATGTTATTCACTAACAATTTCTTAAGTAATAAGTTAGAAAAAGAAATTTTTTTATTTCTTGATAATTATCAGGAAAATTATGAAGAAAAACTTATTTTATGGGATGGATATTGTCGAATATGCCATAATAGCATAGAAAATGGGTGTACATATGATAGTGGAAAACCTTGTCGGTATCCTGATAAGAAAAGATATTCTATGGAAGCAGTTGGGATAGATGTCACAGCAGTGTCAAAAAACTTGAATATACCTATTGAATGGCCACCAACTAACAATATTTACCGTTTCGGGTTATTATGTTTTAAGTAAAAGGATTCAGTTTTGGAAGTCTTAAATAATAAAAAATGGACTCCATTTTTTTTTTATTATAATATATATTATTTTTAATTGAGAATAAATATGAACATTGATTGGAGTATATTACAATCTGGTTGGGACATTATCTGGGAAGATCCAATTGGTTGGTTTTTAGAATTACCCTTACTTACTCAAATATTACTTATTATAGGGATTCTCGCACTTCTTATTGGTGTTATTATTTTAGTTTATTATATTCTAAAGGGTGTTGCTTATTTATTATATTACCTATTTAAAGGTCTATACTATCTTTTTAAAGGAATTTTTGTCGGGTTATATAAACTATTTGAAGCGTTATATTATGCTATTTCCGGAAAACCGAAGAAAGAGAAAAAAATCCTAACTCCCGTTCCTGAACATTCACCGATTCCAATTCAACAAAATCTTACTCATTATGAAATAGATCAAGCAAAAATTCCTAGCTATTGCACTGAATGTGGATATAAATTAACAGAATCAATGCAATCTCTTTTAATCTCAAGAGGAATCGCTTTCTGTTTTAAATGTGGTATGCAGTTTGAATTAAAAGCGGTTGATAATCCTAATTTTTAGTAATTAATTATATAAAAAAATAAAATATCTTTTAAAAGAGATCCTTATCTAAAACAATAGTTTCAGCTCGATCTGGTCCAATTGAGATCATAGCAATCTCGATCTGTAATTCATCCTTAATCGCTTGAATATACACTTTCATTGCATTGGGTAACGCTTCATAACCTTTTTGCGCAATTTCTAACCATTCTTCTCTTGGTATTTCTTCCCATCCTTCAAATGTTTTATAAATAGGTTTACAATTTTCGATTATCTCATGATGAATTGGCCAGCTTTCTAGACTTTCACCATCTAACTCATAGCCAGTGCACATTTTGATAGGATTGATTCCTTCCAAAGCATCTAATAAAGTAATAGCTATTTTATCTATGCCATTAATCATTATTCCATATTTGATGTTAAAGAGATCTATCCAACCCACCCTTCGAGGTCTTCCTGTCACTGTCCCAAATTCTCGACCCTGTTCTCGAATTTTTTCAGCGATATCATTAAATAATTCAGTAGGAAATTTTCCCGAGCCGACTCTTGATGTATATGCTTTAATTATTCCAAGCACCTTATCTAATTTTTTAGGAGGGATTCCTGTTCCTGCAGAAATCCCAAGGACATTTGGGTTTGAAGATGTACCAAAAGGATACATTCCATGATCCAATCCTAAAAGGTTACCCTGAGCACCTTCGAAAACAACTTTTTTACCAGAATCGAGTATCTTATTTAGATAAAATGCTGTATCGATTACATATGGTTTTAGTTGTTCACCATAGGCTTTATATTCTTCAAAAATAGAGTTGAAATCTACATCCCAAGAAGGATCATATACTCGAATTAAGTCTTTTTTAATCTGATAAAGTTTTTCCAGTTTAGTTTTTAATAGTCCAGGGTTGATTAAATCAAAAATCCTTAGACCCCATCTTGCTGCTTTATCTGAATATGTAGGGCCAATACCCCTTTTAGTCGTACCAGCACTATACTCACCTTTTGACTTTTCCTCTAAGCCATCTAAAACTCGATGGAATGGAAAGATTACGTGTGCTGTTGAACTTAATTTTAAATTTACTATTTTATTGTGTTTTTTAAGGTTATCTATTTCTTCTAATAACACTTTTGGATCCACGACACAACCATTTGCAATAACACATTCCTTTTCCAATGGTGCCCCGCTGGGAATCAACTTGAATTTATATTTAATTCCTTCTGCTTCAATTGTATGTCCTGCATTATTTCCACCGTTATATCTTACAACCACATCTGCTTTCTGTGCTAAATAGTCTACAAACTTCCCTTTCCCCTCATCACCCCATGACAAACCGATTACAGCAATATTATTACTCATAAATCATTTTTCCATTTGACATTTTTTTATAATTTTATCACATACTTTAATCCAACAAAGAGTATTATAAACAGTTTAAAAAATTTTTGGTATAGAGAAACCGATATGTATAATGATTTTTATATTCGAATTTTCATTAAAGACATAACCTTATTTTAATATCCTATTGATAATTTACAGACCTCCCTTTAGAGAATTTATTCTTAAGAGATTTTGAAAAGATGCTGAAAAAAACGATTTTATTTGATATCGCTCATAACGAAATGTTAAATATCGAAGATAAAGAATTCTCTGATTTTGCAAACCTATTAAAGAGATTAGACCTAACTATTCAAAAAAACGAAAAAAAGCATTTAACAAAAGAAATTATAAGAGACATTGATCTTTTAGTCATTGGTAATCCAATCGATGATTTCTTTTCTACTCAAGAAATTAAAGTAATAGTAGATTTTGTAAGATCTGGAGGAGGTTTATTGTTATTAAGTGAATATGGATCCGATTATCTTCAGAAAACCAACATAAATGATCTTTCCGGGAAATTTGGAATCCTATTTGAGAAAAATCTTATTAAAGAAGTAAATAAAGTAAACCAAAATTGTACTAGTATATTGCATATTCAAGATTTCTTAAAACATCAATTAGTAAAACAAATTAGGGAAATTAATATAGGTGGAGCATGCTCACTTTTTTTAAGTAAAGATGCTAAACCCTTAATAGAAACTAAGAGAAATTCTTGGCCAGAAATATTTGATAGTTCAACTGAACAATGGATTAAAGAAGGTGAAGAAGAAGAGCAAATTATTGCTGCTTATTCTGAGTTTGGGCAAGGCAAAGTGGTTGCAATCGGAGATATAGATATTTTTACTTCTGATTCAAATATTGGATTACACTCTTTAGACAATCAAAGATTTATACAGAATATTATAAACTGGTTAATCGAACCAGTTCAAGAATCAACAGTTATGACATTTGTTCTTAATCAACTTGGAGACCTTCACTTTGAAATCAGGGAAACAAATAAAATAATCAATAACATAATAGAAACGATTACAATACTAGAAAAGAGAATAACTTACCTCGAAGAACTATCTCAAGGCTCTCCTCACAATTCTAAGTTAGAGGAAACAAAAGAAGAAGAACCCTTACAAGAGGAATAGTACATCAATAATCCAAGTGCTTTATACTGTTTTATAGTTCATTACAATTAAATATTAAAAACTTAGATTTTTATACTACTAAATTATCAATATTACCCAAACTAAATATATTTAGAAAAGATAATAATTATGCCATTAAAAACACCAGAAGAATATTTAAAAAGTATTAAAAGACCCGTCAACTTGTATATGTTTGGTGAAAAGGTGGAAGAATTTTGGAATCACCCCATTATTAAGCCTTCAATTAATACAGTAATGAAAATCTATGAATTGGCACAAATGGATGAATATAGAGAAATTATGACTGCAACCTCCCATTTGACTGGTGAAACAATTAATAGATTTACTCATATTCATCAATCTGTTGATGATTTAATTAATAAAGTAAAAATGCAACGCCTTTTAGGACAGCATACTGCTTGTTGTTTTCAAAGATGTGTTGGGTTTGATGCAGGAAACGCCTTATATAGTGTAACCTATGAGATGGATAAGAAATACGGAACAGATTATCATAAGCGATTTAAAAAATATTGGATAGAAGTACAAAATCAAGACTTAATGGTTGATGGGGCAATGACAGACACAAAAGGAGACCGAAGTAAAAGACCAAACCAACAAGCTGATCCTGATGCATATCTCCATATTGTTGATGAGAATGATGATGGTATTATTGTTAGGGGAGCAAAAGTTCATCAAACAGGATATTTGAACTCAAATAGAGTGATTGTTATGCCCACATTAGCTTTAAGACCTGGTGAAGAGGAATACGCTGTCAGCTTTGGAATTGATACAAGTACAAATGGAATAACCTTAGTATACGGAAGACAATCATGCGATACAAGAAAAATGGAAGAAGGAAAGTTAGATATTGGAAATTTTAAATATGGGGGGCAAGAGATCTTTGTTATATTCGAAGATGTATTTATACCAACTGAAAATGTATTTATGAAGGGAGAGATTGATTTCTCAGGGGAATTAGTTAATAGATTTGGAGGATTTCACCGACAATCTTATGGGGGCTGTAAGGTTGGCGTGGGTGATGTTCTCATTGGTGCTGCAGCATTGATCTCTGAATACAACGGAACCGATAAAGCATCACATATAAGAGATAAACTTGTTGAAATGGTACACTTGAATGAAACGCTTTATAGTTGTGGGATTGCTTGTAGTTCTCTAGGTTTTCAAAGGGAGGCAGGAAATTATGAAATGGATATGCTTCTAGCAAATGTGTGTAAACAAAATGTGACCAGATTTCCATATGAAATAGGAAGATTAGCTGAAGATATTGCTGGAGGAATCATATGCACATTACCGTCTGAAGCAGATTTCAAATCGAAAGAAATTGGACCATTGTTAGAAAAATATCTCGTTACTTGCGAGGGATTATGCGCAGAAGATCGTTATAGGGTATTAAGGTTTATCGAAAACTTAACAATGGGTGTCTCTTCAGTAAGTTATAAGACAGAAAGCATGCATGGGGCAGGGAGTCCAATGGCACAGAGGATAATGATTTCACGACAATCTGATCTAGAAGAAAAGAAGAAACTTGTTAAAGAGATATTGGATCTTGAATCAAAATAATTTAATCTCTAAAAAGGTTTTAATTTTGTCTAATTAAAAACTAAATATCGATATTTCAGTAAAAAGATTTGAAAATAATGAGTCAAAAATCATATGACGATATTTTCTCAAGTTTTGAGGAAATTTGTAATCATTTCAAACGTTCTAATCAATATTTTGATATTCTTTTTGATTCCATTTCATCAACTCTGATAAACAAAACTCCAACTGCTGAAGATATATCAGTAAATACAAAAAAATCAGGAATTGTCGCGCGAACATATATTGGCACATGGAACGAGAAGACTTTTGATGAGTCCGTATCCCCTCAGAAAGTCCTTGAACAGATGCCTAAAATAAATAATTACGGTGAAAATTTACCTGAATTTGAAGGTTGGAAGTTAAATAAGGAGATAAAACCTAAATATAGTCCTTCTGAAGTCTCAATTGATGAAAAACTCCAAAAAATTCGATATATTTACAATTATCTTATGAAATATGATGAAAGAATAATAAATGTGCAAATTAAATATCTTGAACGGACGATAGAACGTATTTTCTTCAATAATGAAGGTTGTCAATTAAGACAACTTATCCCACGGATTAATTTTTATATTGTTCCCGTTGTAAAAGAAGGTCAGAAAGCTGATTTTGACTATTATACTAAATCAGGAGAAATTGGATTGGAATTTTTTGATGAATTAGATAATCCAAAATTAGATCAAATCGCAGAGACTTCACTAGAAATGTTAAAAGCAGAACTAGCTCCTTCTGGTAAACATCCTGTTATTTTGGATCCACGAATGACCGGTTTGGTTGCTCATGAAAGTTTTGGACATGGACTTGAAGCAGATCAAATTTTAAGAGGTAGAAGCTACTTAAAACCATTGTTAAATAAAAAAGTTGCGTCTGAAATTTGTACAATATGCGACACTGCTACCATTGAAAATACAATTGGGACATATTTTTTTGATGATGAAGGTATTAAGGCTAGTAAAAATATCTTAGTTGAAAATGGAATTTTGAAAGATTTTATCTATGATAGACGTACTGCTGCAGCTTTAAATACTACACCTAAAGGAAATGGGAGAAGGGAAAGTTATGCTCACCCTGTTCATCCTAGAATGACTAATACATATTTTGAATCTGGAGATTATACTTTCGATGAGATGGTATCAGAGATTAAATTTGGAGTGCTATTGGTTCATGGTTATTTCGGTATGGAAGACCCACTCGGAGGAGGAATGCAAAATACCTCAAAGAAAGGATATTTAATTGAGAATGGAGAAAAGACAAAAATTTTGAAATCTGTTGCTTTAACTGGGAATGTTTTACAAGTTTTAAATAATATTGATGCAATAAGTCGTGATAGACTTGCTATAGATGGAGGAACATGTGGTAAAGGGGATGAAGACCTTATTCCTGTCGGGAGCGGTGGTAGTTATACCAGAATAACAGAAGCATTAATTAGTCCAGGGTGAGATCGAGAGTGACCAATGATAAAATTGATTTAATTGAGAAAAATCTTAAATTAAAAGAAATTAAAGAATATGAAATTTTTTTCATAGATAGAAAGAATTATGAAACAATCTTTCTTAAAGCTCATCCCGAAACTGAAAGAGAAATAAATGATTTCGAATATATTATTCGCATTCTTACTCAAAAGGGGGATAAAACAGGGATAGGAGTTGTAAAAGGAAATTCTTTAGATTCAACAGAAATTTTAAAAAATATTGAGACCTGTGAAATAATCTCTAAAAATAATGTTAGTTCAGAATATCATTTTCCAGTAAAAAGGAAAATAAAAACAATTTCTACAGCAGATGAAACTATATTAAAAAATCCAGTAGAAATCAAAAAAGATCTAATCGAAGAGTTGCTTAGTGCTGTTAAAGAACAGGAAGGAGTTAATCCTACATTTGGACGTTTTAGAATACACAAACAGAAAAAATTCTTAAGAAATAGCAATGGTTTGAACCTAAAAGCATTAAAAACTTATTTCTATATTGAATATGCTTTAAAACATGAGAAGAAAGGTAAATTATCAGAATTTTGGACCACCCAATATTACAAAGAAAAAGACCAGTTAAATTTACAATCCCGTGTAGAAAATTGGGCTAGACTCGCAAAAGACACTTTAAACGCAAAACCACCAAAGCCAAGCAGGGATGCAATGGTGGTATTTACTCCATATGTTTTACGAGAAGCTGTTATTCCTGTAATTGGTTTTCATGCATTAGGAAAGACCTTTAGTGAAAAGCTCTCTTCTTATAATATCGAAGATAAAGTTGCTTCAGAGGAGATTTCGATTCTGGATAATGGGTTACTTAAGGGAGGTTTAAATACTAATCCATGGGATGGTGAAGGAACACCACATCAGAAAACTGAAATTATCAAAAAAGGAGTATTTCATAAACGCCTGTTTGATGAAAAATATGCTATTTTAGAGAATACTAAATCAACTGGGAATGGTATTCGAGGTGTGAATGGTGGTCTTGGAAATGGTGTAAGTAATTTTCAAATATTCCCTGGTAATATTCCTTTAGAGGAAATTATTTCTAACATAAAAGAAGGCTACTTCATAGAAAAGTTTTCATGGCTGAATCCTGAGGAGTTATCAGGCTATTTTGGAGCGGAAATAAGAAATGGCTACTATATTAAAAATGGGGAATTTAAAAATCCAATTAAGCTTGGAAATATAAGTGGAAATGTTTTAGACATGATAAAAAATTGCCATTATATTTCAAAAGAAACAGAATATACTGAAAATTCTCTTTTACCTTATATTGCCTTTTCAAATTTGACTGTTTCTTTTTAAAAAGGAAAGATTTATACTTCTTTTTCTTTATATATTTTGTTATTAGTAGCATCACAGCTAAGCAAAAGACGGCCCAAATTCAAATTGCCGTTCAGGTGTTTTCATTTGTTCTGTTTCTTTAGCAGATAAAATCTCTATTAAGTCATACTTGGAAGTACCAAAACCTAAATTTTCAATAAATCTAACCGCTTCATATGGATCTTTGTAGGGACCATGAAGTCTAGTAAAAGGATGTAGATCCTCATCAGGATTAAGATTTACATGTTTTAAGAATGGTGGAATGGCGCTTTCAATCAGTCCCTCTTTTTTAATAAGATCAAGAGTCGCAGTTTCAATTGCAGCAATGTCTTTGGAGCCCAAAACACCTATATCATTAATTACGGGGGGTTGTCCCATACCTAGACAATCACAAAAAGTTGTAATTTGTAGTAAGAATGATAAATAGAACACTTTTTCTGGTTTAAATGTCTCAAGTACCTTACTTGCTGCGATTGCCATCATTTCTTGAAAAGCACTATAACTTTCTCGTGGAACTTTTATTGCTCCAATTCCTTGATCTACTTCTAAACAAGTGAAGCATTGATGACAGTCATGGTAATTTCTAATAAGATTTTTTTGTGCATTATCATATCGGAGTGCACCATATGGACAGGCTTCAACAAGTTTCTTAGCATGTTCGGGAGTACCTTTTTCTTTATCCCAATATTTATCTACTTGAGCAACACCATGTATTTTCATCCAGCGAGTGGGTCCTGAATACCCTCCTAATGCTAGGTTTTTAATAGCACCACCATAACCACACGCTCCATGACCCTTAGCATGAGTTAAATCAATTAAAAAATCTGCATCTTTTAAAACCCCACCAAGGTCAAGTGATTTATTTCCTTTAAAATTAATCTTGACTGATGTTGTATAACCATCTTTTACACCCGCAATCGGAATGATTGGACACCCACAAGTTTCTTGCGTGTAACCTCTCATGAATGCATTATATACAGCTGTAGGATTATCTGTGATGAAAGGATATCCCCCTGTTTTTTTTACTGCCTCTATAATACGACGAACAAAAAATACGGGAATAGTTTGATATCCATCTCTAAATCCTAAGTGCATTTTTATCGCAACTTTATCTTTAGCTGCAATTGGTGTCTGTTCAATTAACATTTCAGTAATTTTATCTACTTTTGCCGCAAAACATACATTTTGATCTATTTTTCCATGTTGCACGGAACCAAAATAAACTTTAGATTTTTTAGAACTCATGTTTAAATCTACTCAATTTTAAGTTTCGTACTTAAATTATACATCGAAATTAAATCTGGGTGTTATGAAATATACCATAATTATTTTAATTTTCATGAATTCTAGTATAATAACACGTAAGAATAATAATAAAAATTAATCATTAAGATATTTGCTATGGCTCGTTGTCCGGAATGTGGGGGATTTATGAAATATCATTCTGCAATTAAACAAATAGTATGTCAATCATGTGGCTTATCATTGACGCGACACGAACTTGATAGATATTGGAAAAAGGTAAGAAATGAAAACATCAATGATGCAGACGAAATGCAACGTAAAAAAGATCGACGAAAAGAATGGCTAGATTGGTATTCATCCTCGAAAGAATCTAAAGAAAGAGATTATTAAGGAAATAGAATATCAAGAATTTCCAATATATAACAGAAATTTATTTAGGATAAAATATTAGCAAAGTTCTTAATTTTTCTTTATCCACGAGCAAACATCCGTTCAAAAATACCTTCTAATAATTCAGCTAATTTTACCGCAGGGATGTCTAATAAAGTTATTTCTAAATGCCGACCTCGTGTGGCATCTTCTATCCTAACAGTTTTAGATGCAATTATTTTAAGTTGGTTCAATTGACGAACATATTTTCTAAAACTCATTTTAACGTGAGGTTCTATTGAATATCCTTCGCAAATAGATTGATATTCCTCATAAGCATCATCCACCAATGCATATGGTGTGCCATTATTTATCAAAGTTCTACATATTCCATATAAAGCCAGAAGTTCTTGGTCTTTTAAATCGTCAATGATATCTGCTCTAAAAGTAGGATATACATCATCTGATGCTTCTCTAATGATATCAGCTGAAATTTGATCTAATCCTTCCTTATCACAGTATAAGCCACTTTTTCTTAAGATTTCTATTCCATGTCTCATATTTTTATTTTCAACTACGATCTGAGCAACCATACGGAGTAGTTCATTATCTATAACGTATTCTTTTAATGCTATTTCACTACGATATTCCAATATTTTCATTGATTCTTCAAATTTATAAGGCTTTAAGTTAATTTTTTCATTTAAACGACTTAGAATTCTTTCATTTTCAATTTTCATCCAATCTGTACCTCTACAAACCATCAAAATCGAGAGTTTTGCGTTCTGATGACCAAAAGTCTCTGCAATATTCAGGAAGGCTAATACTTCTTCTGGTTTTAATAAATGTACTTCATCAATAATCAATAACATATAACCATTATCTCTAATCAATTTTGTGAGAATTAACTTTAAGGCTTCATCATCGGAATAACCTCTGCCACTTCCATGAGTGTATTTGGCGAGAAGTTCTCTAACTATCTTACTTTTAGAGCGAAAATTGATACAATCGAAGTATTCAATAAATATTTTAACATCCTTCTCTAATGCAACTGTCTTAAAATTTCTACCAAAATAACGGGCAGTGCAAGTTTTCCCTACACCTCCTTTCCCTAATATGAGACAATTGATTGAAGGTTGTTCCACTTCTTCCAAGATTCGTCTATAATTAACTATTAATGTACTGAGAGCATCATCTCGACATAATAATTTTTCTGGAACCCAACTTTTATCGAGAGACGCAAGGCTCTTAAATACTGATTTTTTGTTGAATTGTCTTCTAAATGCATCCTCATCCATAATAAATCGAAATAGCAATAATTTTGTTACTTTATAAGTATTAATGGAACAAATTAACTATAAATTTTGTTATACTCGTAATCTTTTCTTAGATTGAATATTGAAAAGATAAATAGTTTTCTTAAAATTTATCTGAATTGTTTAAAGGGTGCATCATACTGTATGATTGTTTTAACTTGGTAATGTCGTTTTTTGCATAAATTCTTGTAGTATTTGGACTTGAATGACCCAAAATATCTTGGAGTTCACTAATATCCATTCCTGAGCGTCTTAAATGAGTAGCACCAGTATGTCTGAAAACATGAGGTGTAATTATTTTTGAATCTGGAAATCCACATAATTCTTTTATTTGTTTAATATCAGCTTGAACAAGTCGGGGACTTAATCTTTGATTTCTTGTATTAGTGATAAGATACTCTCCGGGTTCATAAGTTATTCTATCTCTTAAGGATTCTTCAAAAATCTCTAAGGTTTTTTTGTCAACAGGAACAATTCTTTCTTTATTTCCTTTACCTCGGAGCCGTATGTAGCCCTTTTCAAAATCAATATCCTTTATTCTAATATTGCATAATTCACTTACGCGAGCCATAGTAGAATACAGAAGTCGAATGATTAAATAATATCGTTGACTTTTTCTTGAATTAAACAACCTCCGATCTTTTAATTTTTTAAAGATACTTTCGACATCCGAGACATTGAGAAACTTAGGTAAACTTTCCTCCAGTTTAATTTTAGGAGATTTAATAGTAGCCATAGGATTTTTCTCAATAAATTCATTTAATGTTAAAAATTTAAAATAGGACCTTAATGAGGCTATTTTACGACCAATACCCTTCTTACTATACCCGAGATCTTTAATTTTTTTAAGAAACAATCGAATTCTTTGTCTAACTGCAGGAGAATTCATATCTATATCTCCCACTAGATTAATAAATTTATTCAGATCATATTTATATGCTTTAATAGTAGATGGAGCGCATCCTTCTTCCACTTCTTTTGAAACTAAAAAATCCTCAATGAATTTTGAGAATTTACACTCTACCATAATGAATACAATATGATCGTGATATTACATAATAGAATGTAATATCTAAGTAACATCACTAAAATTTACATGTTTATTTACGAACTGCCCAGAAATATGTCCCTCTCTCTTTTATAAACTCTGAATTTTTAAAAGCTGAAGAATTAATTAATTCTTTGAAGGATTTCTCATCATAAAAACCTGCAAAATCAGCTTCAAGAAATTTATGCATTACATCAAAAAGTTGAAATTCTTCTGGTGGATCGAAGGGTCCATGAATCATACTTTCTCCAATAAGTAGAATTCCATCATCTTTTAACAATACATAAAGGTCATTCAAAACACTTAATCTGTAAGTTTTATCCTTTTCCATCTCATGGAGAACTTGATTGAGTAATATTAAATCAAATTTGCTTTCTGATTTTTTAGCAAATTCATCTACTGGAATTTCAAGAATTTCAACTCTATCTTTCCAATTATTTTCTTCTATTAACTTTTGAGCAGCTAATATACCTCTAGAATCTATATCAATACCTACAAATTTTGCTTTCTTATACCTTTTTGCCCAAACTTCCAAAGTATAACCATACCCACATCCAACCGAAAGAATTGAAGATTCCTTTCTTAGAATTCTACAAAAATCTTTAAAATTTTTAGCAAAAAGTCTTTCGATCAACGATCCAAGTCTAGCGCTCATAAGTTGTGCAGCTCTAATTACTTCTTCTGGATATTCTTCATAGAATTCGGTGGTTGTCAATTTTCCTTCCCCTTTAATATAATCAATTATTGAATCTTGATATGGTGCGAGGTAATAAAAAGCTCCTATAGTGTCTCCAACATAAACCATATGATTACGATCAATTAATAAACTGTATATATGTGGAGCAGTTTTTACTTCTTTCAAATTAATATCATTTATTTCAAAAAGACCGCATTCAAGCCCTAGATGAACCCAAGCATCTATATATTTAGGATTTAAGTTGAGTTTATCAGAAATTTCCTCTATTCCAAAAACCACTGAAGATACGGGAGAAGTTCCAGAGGAGGATTTAGATTTATCATATAGATAATCGAAAATACCAAGTCTTCTACCTAAACCAATAGTAAGTATAGTATTAAATCCATAAAAACCTTTTATTAGAATTTTTTTCATTTGTTCATTTAAAGAAATTTCTTCTTGAGACGTTTTGATTTCACCCCTTTAATTTTAAAATATATATTGCAATTAATTATTTCTTATAATATATATAATTTAGTTTTCGCCAATTTACAATAGAATAATGCTGAAATCTATTTTATAACTAAATTGCTTAATATCAAAGCAAAATATTTTGAATAATTAAAATAAAACAAGACTTATTTAGAAATACCGTCACCATACCAACCTTGTTTAATATAAAGGTAAGCATTCATAGCTGCTGTCGTAGCTTCCCCAACTGCGGTTGCTACTTGACGTATTCCCCCAGTTACATCTCCTGCTGCATAAATACCAGGGAAATTAGTTTCCTGGTTTTTATTGACCTTAATACATTTATCATCATCAAGTTCTATTCCTGCTTTCTCAGCTAACTCACTTTGAGGTTCAACTCCTATTGCAATGAAGAGAGCATTTACATCTATATGAGAAATTTCTCCTGTTTCAAGATTTTTTATTTTCAATGCTCCCAATTTATCGTCTTTTGTTATAGCTTCTTCAATAACACAGTTATACATTGGTACAACATTTTCTAAAGAATCAACCTCATCTATAATACAAGCTTCTGCTCTCATACAATGACGTCTATGTATAAGATAAACTTTTTTAGCGACATTTGAAAGGTAAATTACCTCTAACCCTGCAGCATTACCCCCTCCAACCGCGGCAACCTCCTGACCACGAAAGAGTGGTCCATCACAGGTAGCACAATAAGATATTCCATTACCTACCAATTTATATTCATTTGGTAAACCCAGTGATAAATGCTTTGAACCTGTCGCAATAATAATCGCTCTGGTTTTAGTCTCTCCTCCATAGGTAGTTATTGTCATTTCCTTTGGATTGATTGCTGTGACTTCATCGTAAAAAAGAGTAGCTCCCCAGTATTCAGCTTGTTCCTTCATTTTTTCTGTTAACTCAAGACCATTGATACTGTTGAATCCCGGATAATTTTCAATTTTAGGAGCAGTCCCAGCTAAACCTCCAAAACCTTTATTCTCATAGAGTGCTGTTTTTAAACCCATTCTTCCTCCGTAAATCGCAGCTGTTAATCCTGCAGGACCACCACCAATAATTACTAAATCGAACTTATTATCATTAGACATGTTAAATAGCCTTTTTATTGTGGCTTTAATCGATTATATTCTTAATAATTTTATAAAATGTTTAAATTTTTTTTCCTAAATACTTTTTAGATATTTTTTTCACGTCGTATATGCCGAAGATATCTACAAGCATTTATACCTGCTCTTGCTCCCTCTGCTGTGGCAAAAACTACTTGAAAAACACCTCCAGTGCAATCCCCAGCAGCATAAACTCCTTTAAGGTTCGTTTTTTGTTCTTCATCAACAATAATATTTCCCCTATCATCTAGATCTACACCAGCTTTTTTAAATATTGAATTCGAAGATATGTGAGACAATATAAATAAACAACTCAATTCAAATTCCTTAAATGCTTCGGGATCTTTTGGATCAAGGATATTTGACTTACAAATTATTTTTTGAATCTTTCCATCAGAATCAGGGACTACTTCAATTACATCCATATTTTCAAAAACCTGAATTCCAACTTCCTTTACTTGGTAAATTTTTTCCGGTAATTCTTCAATTCCAACATTTGAAATTATTCCCACTAAACATCCCATTTGTTGAAGACTTAAAGCACCCTCTAACATTTCCTCGTCTTTACCGAATAAATAGACAATTTTTTCTTTATATGATGGACCTTCGCTTAATACACTATATGAAACACCAAATCCCAGTAATTTATCCTCTCCCTTTATTATTTCTTTCCGTGTACCTCTACCAGTAGCAATAATAACCACATCAGAAATAATATTAGTTGTTTTGGTTGATGTCCTGTTTATTCCCATTCCAAGCATAAGTGAAATTACATCATCTTTTATAATTCTAATGTTTTCAGAATAGCTCTCCGTATGAGCTCTAAATTTCGCTAATAAATGTTTTCCTTTAATATCAATTTCTCCAAGCCAGTTTTGGATTTCTTTTGCTTGTGCTAACGCAGATTTTTCTTTTCCCTCAAGAATAATCACATCCCTATTTGCTCGAGCACAGTACACACCAGCACTTAGACCCGCAGGGCCTGCTCCAATAATCAAAACTTCACACTTTAATTCATCCATCTATTTGACCTATTAATATATATTAACGTTATCATTAGATGATTATCATATGACATATTAAGCTATTGTCATTATAATTTCTTTTTAATTATATATTTTATATATTTTTAAGAGATAAAATAAAATACTAATGAGAAAAAACCTAAAGTGATCATTGTCATTGCCATTCCTCGACCCATTGCTTTTGCTGAAAGTTTTTGTACATAATTAGAAGTTAACAAACCAGAAATAAATGATCCGATTCCTAAATAAAGTACAAAATCCCAATTGAAAAAAAGTCGCCCTTCAATTGTGAAACCTAATATTTGATAAGAAAAAAATGTAAAAATACACATAATAATACTTAAAATTAGAGCCGTTCCTACACTCTTCTTTAAAGGGTATCCATATAAAATAATTAAAACTAGAGTTATGATAAAACCCGAATTCGCCCCAAATAAACCAGAATTGAAGCCAACAATAATTCCTAAGATGCTTGCTAACATAAAAAATAATTTCGACTGTGGATTTATCATATTTCTTATTCCATTCTCTTCAATGTCTTCTGCAATAATATCTCCCTTTTTTCTTTTTGATATTCTTTCAGAGATTTTGTGTACTGTTATCTTCAAACTCTCAGGAGTGGGAAAACCTTTAGAAATTATAGAAAACCCAAGAAATATAATAAAAACTGGTAAGAACCATCCAAAAATAATACTTAAAGGTGTTAAGATTAAAATAATCACACCTAAAAATGATGTGATTAAGGAAATTAAAAGTAATATCAGAATATTTTTACTGAAATAAAATTCTTTTTTCCTTGCGTAATTAATTCCTACTGAAATTGCTGCGACAAAATCATTAAGGAGATTTACGGTTATTGCCAACAATACATCTCCTGTAATTAAAAGAATAAGAGGAACTACAACGCCTTGACCAGTTTGCCCGACAAAACTCATACTGATTCCTACAAGAGCACCTATTAGAATTAAAAGAATCATTATAGGGATTTCTAAAGCCAAGACTATTTTCATCTTTTATGAGCTATTTCTAAATAAATATATGTGATTAAATTAAAACTTACTCCAAAATTCAAAATATTTTAATGATTTAAGAAATTTTGAGTGATATTATTGTATATTTGATTAAAAAAAATTTGAAAATGAAAAATTAAAGTGAAGACTTATGGTACCATTAATTTTAATTGTGGCATTAGTTGCAGGTATTATTTCAATTGGTATGGCTTTATACTTTGCAAGATTAGTACTGAAAGAAGATCCAGGTAATGAAAGAATGGTAGAAGTATCCGGTTATATAGAAACCGGAGCTAAAACTTTCCTTAAAGTTCAATATAAAGTTTTAGGGATTTTTGTGATTGTCCTAGCGATTGCATTATTATTTTTACCCTCTCCATTTAATGAAAGTACAACGTATGAAAGATTGATACCTGATGCTTTAAATTGGGAACAAATGGTTGCTTATATTGTGGGTTCTATCGGTTCTATGATGGCGGGTTATTTAGGCATGATGACTGGTGTAAAAACAAATACACGCTCAGCTCAAGGTTGCACAATTAGCACCAAGAAAGGTTTCGATATTGCTTTTTTTGGTGGAGCAGTCATGGGTCTTGCTGTTGTCGGTGTAGCTCTAATCGGAATTTCCATTTTTTATTGGATTATCCCAGACCCTATGATTGTATTAGGATTTAGTTTTGGAGCAAGCAGTGTTGCCCTATTTATGAAAGCAGGAGGTGGTATTTACACAAAAACTGCAGATGTAGGTGCTGATCTTGTTGGAAAAGCTGAGTATGATCTGCCTGAAGATGATCCCCGAAATCCCGCTACTATTGCTGACAATGTTGGTGACAATGTCGGTGATATAGCTGGAATGGGATCTGATCTTTTTGATTCATACGTAGCTTCAATTGTCGCTGCTATGATGTTGGCTGCAACTTTATCTATCTTAGCTCCTGTATTTCCAGAAATATGGGATGGTATGTCTCCTGGTGTTAGGTATACTTTTGTAATATTCCCTGTTGTTTTAAGTGGTGTTGGTTTAATAGCTTCTCTGATTTGCATTTACCTTATTAAAATCATGAAAGGAGAAGATCCTAGTAAATTGTTAAATTTAGGAACATATTTCGCAACAATAGTTTTTGGAGGTCTTGCTGCGATAGTTACTGCAATAATGACATTGGGTTTAAGTGATAAAGAGGTGTTATTTTTATGGAAATTGTATTTCTCAGTATTGATCGGATTACTCAGTGGTCTTGTCATAGGATTCACAAGTGATTATTTTACTAGTGATAATAGGAAACCAACAAGATCAATCGCAGAATCTGCCCAAGAAGGGGATGCTGTTGTTATACTTAGTGGATTTTCTTATGGATTATTAAGTGTTGTACCTCCAGCTTTGGGTATTGTAATCGCGATGGCTTTCGCCTATATACTAGGGGGGCTATTTGGGGTAGCAATGGCAGCAGTTGGTATGCTCGCCATTGTGGGAACAATCGTTTCTAATGATGCATATGGTCCAATTGTGGATAATGCTCGAGGAATTGCTGAACAGGGGGATTTAGGTAATGATATCATTCGAACAGCCGATAGATTGGATTCAGCAGGAAATACAGCAAAAGCGATTACAAAGGGATTTGCAATTGGTGCTGCAAATCTAACTGTACTTGCTTTAATGTTTTCATTTGCAACAGAAGCAAATGATATTAAATTAGGTACAATAGATGTCGTCAATTTACTTAACGTAGATGTTTTAATTGGGGCATTTATAGGAGTAGTTGTACCAGCATTTTACTCTGCATTACTAGTTCTTGCGGTTCAAAGAAATGCTGCTAAAATGGTAGATGAAATTAGAAGACAATTTGAAGAAAATCCTAAAATATTAACAGGTGAAGAAGCTGCAGATTTTAATAAATGCATTGAAATAGCAACGAAAGGTGCTTTAAGAGAGCTCATATTGCCTAGTATAATAGCAATCGCTATTCCTATTACAGTTGGAATTGTATTTGGTGTAGCAGCATTAGGAGCTTTCTTAGCAGGAGCTATATTATCTGGTTTTGTTTTTGCCATCTTTATGTCAAATGCTGGCGGCTCCTGGGATAATGCGAAGAAATGGATTGAGGACGGTAATCTTGGAGGAAAAGGAACAGATACTCATAAAGCGTCAATTACAGGTGATACGGTTGGTGACCCATTTAAAGATACTGCTGGTCCAAGCATTAATACCTTACTAGTTGTAATGTCATTAACTGCATCAATCTTTCTCGGATTCTTAATGTTATTTGGGGATGGATTAGGTTTATTAGGCACTCTATTATAACAAAAAAATAAGTAGCTACAAAAATCTCTTTTTTTTTATAATTTTTTCTTCTTATTTATTAACAATAAATTATATAGAGGATTTGATGGTTTTATATTATAGTTTTTCTAAAGGAAAATTTTATGTCTAAGTTTCTAGAGAAAATATTAGAAAAATCAATTAATTTCTATATCGAAAAGAATCTTGATGATTTTTACACGAAATCTTCTTACCACCCTAATTTAGTGTCTCATATAGAGGATAAAATAAGTTGGGTCATATCTAAGAAAGCTGATTGGCCTATGGCTATATTTAGAGTAAATTTTGAAAACTTAAACCTAAAAAGTGAAATTTTAAAAATTAAAGACCTAATTGGAAAAGGAATGGCACCAAATGGTTGGACTGTAGGGCCATTAACTAAACCAGATGATTTAGGAATAAATCTTGAAAAAAATGGTTTTCTAAATGTATATCAACAAGCAGGTATGGCTGTTGAGTTAAAAGATTTAAAGAATATAGCAATTAATGAAAATGAATTAAACATTAAAAAAATTGATGATAAGAACGATTTAAAGCAATGGATTAAAGTTGTCAGCTCTACTTTTGGGATAAAAATTGATCCGGCATTAATTGAATCTTTGTTCTTAGAACGAGAAGCTGGATTTTTTTTAGGCATATTCAAAGGAAAGCCTATTTCAGCTCTAATGTTATATCTTTCTTCTGGAGTTGCAGGACTTCATGCCGTTTCCACGTTACTAGAGTATCGAAATAAAGGATTTGGACTCGCTATTAGTAAAACTGCATTAATATATGCTTTTAAACTGGGTTTCAGAGTTGGTGTGCTTCAAGCTTCTTCAATGGGAGAAAGGGTGTACAGAAAATTAGGATTCAAGAAATATTGTGATATAATTTCTTATGAATTAACGATATAGATTGATTAAAATTAATGGGTGACAACTTGAGCTTGTACCCACCTTTCTGTCTACTATTTTCGTCGCCAAAAATAGGATTGAGCATCAAACTAAGCGGCCTACCTAAAGCTAGCTCCAAGTACTTTAATGCTTTCATTTGGCCTTGCACCAAGGTTCTGACTCGTTTCAACCATTCCTTCTTACAATTTCTTTGGCTTATATCCAAGTCATTAATATGCGTGAGAGGGCAGTGTCGTTTCTGCGATCAGATTACGATTTTCACCGTAGTAGTTATCTACACCTTGCTTGGAGAGTGAGGTGAGGTTCCTCAGCGGGTCATGCCCACCGTCAGCTCAACAGCTCAATTTGTCATTTTACTAAAAGTATTATAACTATTTAAGTGCTTCTATCTCTATACTTTTATTGAGAGTTTAAGACGCTTAAAAACTAGATAATATAAAGTTAAAAAATCGAAGTAAAGTCTTAATCTTTAGAGACTTATAATTCAGTAAATCTCTCTTAAGTAACTGATTATATTTTTACACGACAAAAATACGATAAAATTATTAAAGAGAATTTTTATAAAAATTTTGGGATAAGAATATAACTTAAAATAATTCTTGAAGTGTGTTTCTAATTTTGGAGGAATTAATTAAATTATTAAAGAGAAGAGGGGTTTATAATACCCTGATTATTATTTCTTCATTTCAAAATTTTAGAGTAGATAAGCACACTTTTTATCATAAGTTAAACGAATTTAGTCATTATAACTCATTTATTCGAATAAAAGATGAGTTGATACAAAAGGGCTTACTTGAAATACAATTAAATAATTCATCATGTTATTTTGAACTTACACATAAGGGACAACGAATGTTATACCTATTGAAAGAATTGGATAAATTGTTAGAATAAAAGGAAAGCTTTCTTTCCGGAAGCTTAAGAAGACCTATTTTTCTGCTAAATCTGAATTCTATACAAGCACTTTTTATAATTTAAAACACTTATCAATATACTTTAGTTTAATATTATTTTTAAAAGAATATAAAATCCAACTAAATAAAATTTAAATTTGGATAAAAAGAATTAGAAATTTTTCATTTTTGACAAAAAAACATAAAACTTTTTATATTTTGATATAATCTAAACTAATTGTTCTGAGTATCACATTTAATTGAAAATTTGACTCCGAATTGAAATTCAAGAACCAGTTAATGCCAATATAATAATATCTGAGCAATATAGTTGAAAGTTTAATGTTTTTGTTCTATGAAACAATAATAATGTTCACCGGAGTAATAGGGATATATTATTTTAAAAATAAAAAATTCAGAAGGAAGTCTTCTTTATTCTTTTTAATTCTTTTTGGTTTAATTATATTGATTACTTTTCCTCTTTATACACAAACTGATGTGAAACCCCAAATAGAAACTGAAGTGGATGATTTTAATGATCATTTAAAAAAATCGGGATATTGGTTAATAGATCATATAGAAATTGACGCTAATAATCCTTTACTCACATGGGAAGTCATTAATCAGACTTATGAATGGTGTACAGGTAAAGGAACTATTGATGATCCTTTTATAATTGAGAATGTATCCGTTAATGCTATTAATTATAATACAGGGATTTCTATCAGCGGTTCTAAAGGAATATATTTCATCATCAAGAATAATAAAATTTCTAATTCAAGTGTAGGGATTAAATTCGATACTTCTGATGATGGGGCAATTATAAATAATACTATCTCAAATAATAATGAAACAGGTATACTTATTCATAATTGTAAAAGGACTAACGTCATAGGAAATATAATTCAAAATAATACTCGCTATGGTGTGCATTTAAATGGTCCCAATAGTAAAAGTAATAATATTTATAAAAATCATTTTATTGAAAACGGTAAACATGCTTTAGATGATAGCAAGCCTGATTTTAATTCATGGTATAATTCCTCAGTTGGTAATTATTGGGATAATTACACAGGGAGAGATGCTAATGATGATAATATTGGAGATATACCTTATAATTATATCTTTGGCGATGCTCATAGTCAAGATATTTATCCAACTTGGTGGGATCCTCCATCGCTTATAATTTCTTCTCCAATAAATAATTCTTATTATGGAACATTCGCACCGGATTTTAAAGCAATTATAGATGAAGGAAAAGGTCATTCTTTTTGGTATGAAATAGCAGGTAGAAACTCTTCATTTTTATCATTATTAGGAGTAATGGGGGAAGAAATTATCGATGTCTTTGAACAGGAGTTATGGGATGATTTATCTAATGGAACCCATAAAATTAGGTTTTATGTGAATGATTCAAAAGGATTTGTTGGTAATAAAGATATTTTAATTAAGACTATTATTCCTTCACTCAATAATTGGTGGGATTCATCATATACATACAGAGTACCATTAAAATTAGTCAATATGCATACAAAGGATCTTCCCATAGGTTATTCTGTAAACGTTTCAATAAATACAGTCAATCTAATTTCAGCAGGAAAACTCAGAAATGATGGAAATGATCTTCGTATAGTATGGTATAATGCTACCGGTGATACCTGGGTGGAACTTGATCGTGTTAATGAAACTAATTTTAATTCAATTGACACTCGAATATGGTTTAAAACTCAGGCATCAGTAAGACCTAACACTTATGATGGGAGTTATTATCTATATTATGGGTGTACTGATTGTATCGATCCACCTGCAATTGGTAGTAAAATTTATGATTTTTTTGATGATTTCACCCAACCTGATGGATCTGCAAACGGTTGGACTGTGATTAATGGAACTTGGTCTGTAAATAATACAGAATATGCAGAATATAAATTTCAGGTAGATGGTAGAAGTTTATTAAATGCTTATACAATAGAGAATGCATCAATTGAAATACGTATAAACAGTACTGGTGGCAATTTCGGGGCAGGAATAATGTTCCGACATCAAAATAATCAGAATTTTTATACTGCAGGGATAGGATTTTGGGAGTACGAGGTTGCTATTGGAAAATGGACTAATGATGATCCTTATGTACTTGGTAATACATCAGAGGGGGAATCCGTATTAGTTGATGGTCAATGGTATGATCTGAAAATAGATGTTCTGGGCTCTAATTACCTAGTTTATTTAGATGGACTCTTAAAGAATAATGTAACTGATAGTGATCATCTAAACGCAGCTCAAATTGGATTAATGACATGGACAACGAGCGCAGTTTCGACTTTTGATGATTTAAAAATTAGATTATTAGTCTCTAATGAACCTTTAATATTTCTTGGCACTGAAGAGACCTTTATACCTCAGATTAATTACATTGATGAAAGTGCAGATCCTTTAGAATTGGGCAATAATTTGAGTATTACCGTGAACGTAACAGATCCCTCAGGGATTAATCAAGTACTTATAGAATTTGATGGAGATAACAACACAATGATTCATATTGGAGGAGATTTGTGGCAAAATGATTCTTGGATTCCTGCTTCAACAGGAAACTATTCTTATACAATTTATTGCCAAAATAATAACCTTAAATGGAATTTTATTAGTGGTTCTATTCAGGTAATAGATACAACAGCCCCTACTTTTTCAGATTTGACTGAAAGTGAAGATCCATTAGAATTAGGCAATACAGAAATAATATCTATTAAAGCAACTGATCTTTCTGGCATAAACCAAGTTTTAATTGATGTTGGGGGTCATAACTATTCAATGACTTTTATGGGAGGAGATGTGTGGCAGAATGCTTCGTGGATTCCCAATAGTATAGGTATTAAAACTTACACAATATACATAGAAGATAATAATAAGAATTGGAATTCTACAAGTGGTTTTATCACTGTTGAAGACACAATATACCCTAACATTAAAATTAATACACCATATCCTGACCAACTCTTTGGGGTTAATAGTCCAAGCTTTAATGTGGAAATCTTAGATAAAAGTCTAGATAAAATGTGGTATACATTAGATATTAACCCTGCAAAACATTTTTTTGAAACTAATAATTCAATTGATCAAACGGTTTGGACTAGTCTTTCTGAAGGATATGTTACCATAACATTCTATGCTAATGATTCGGCTGGAAATATAAATTCACTACCAATAGATGTGATTAAGGATATATCTAAACCTACTATTGAAATTAATACTCCAAGAAATAATACGTACTGGAAAACTCGTCCTCCTATAAATATTACAGTTTTTGATCCCCATTTCGATACCATCTGGTACAGAGTCGGAGCAATAGATATATCATTAATAAATAATACGGAACAATTACTTGACACATTGATATGGGATAGTTTATCTGACGAGCTGCAATTTACCATATATTTCTATGCGAATGACTCTGCAGGGAATATTAATAGTGATCATTCCTTTACGCTATATAAGGATGTCTCTGAGCCTTTATTAACTGTTAACCTTCCCGCTGATGGTACATATTGGAATATTCCTCCTGATATTCAGGTAACAGTATCAGATCCTAATTTCGATTCAGTATGGTATGTGGCGGATGGAACTAAGATTATGCTCTCTAACGGGGTTGCTGAACCATTAGATGCATCAATATGGGATGGATTGACTGATGAAGCATCATTTACCATTGATTTCTATGCGAATGATTCCGCCGGAAATATTAATAGTGATCATTCATTTACGCTATATAAGGATATCTCCGAACCCTCGGTAACTGTTAACCTTCCCGCTGATGGTACTTATTGGAATTCTCCTCCTGAAATTCAGCTAATTGCGACTGATCCTTACTTTGATTCAGTATGGTATGTGGTGGATGGAATTAAGATTATGTTATCCAATGGGATTTCAGACCCTTTAGACACATCGATCTGGGATAGCTTACCTGATGAGGCACCCTTTACCATATATTTCTATGCAAATGATTCTGCAGGGAACATCAATAGTGATCATTCCTTTACGCTGTATAAGGATATCTCCAAACCCTCGGTAACTGTTAACCTTCCTGCTGATGGTACCTATTGGAATTCTCCTCCTGAAATTCAGGTAACTGCAACTGATCCTAATTTCGATTCAGTATGGTATGTGGTGGATGGAACTAAGATTATGCTCTCTAACGGGGTTGCTGAACCATTAGATGCATCAATATGGGATGGATTGACTGATGAAGCATCATTTATTATTAATTTCTATGCTAATGATACAACCGGAAATATTAATAGTGATTATTCCTTCACGCTGTATAAGGATATCTCCAAACCCTCGATAATTGTTCACCTTCCCGCTGATGGTACCTATTGGAATGCACCTCCTGATATTCAGGTAACTGTAACGGATCCTAATTTCGATTCAGTATGGTATGTGGTGGATGGGACGAAAATTATGCTAATTAGTGGTGTTGTTGAACCTTTAGACACATCGATCTGGGATAGCTTACCTGATGAGGCACCCTTTACCATATATTTCTATGCGAATGATTCTGCGGGGAATATCAATAATGATCATTCCTTTATGCTATATAAGGATGTTTCCGAACCCTCGATAATTGTTAATCTTCCCGCTGATGGTACCTATTGGAATGTCCCTCCTGATATTCAGGTAACTGTAATGGATCCTAATTTCGATTCGGTATGGTATGTGGTGGATGGAATTAAGATTATGTTATCCAATGGGGTTTTAGACCCTTTAGATATTTCGATCTGGGATAGTTTGCCTGATGAGTCATCATTTATTATTAATTTCTATGCCAATGATTCAGCCGGAAATATTAATAGTGTTCATTCCTTCACGCTATATAAGGATGTTTCAGAACCCTCGATAATTGTTGATCTTCCCGCTGATGGTACCTATTGGAATGCACCTCCTGATATTCAGGTAACTGTAACGGATCCTAATTTCGATTCGGTATGGTATGTGGTGGATGGAATTAAGATTATGTTATCCAATGGGATTTCAGACCCTTTAGACATTTCGATCTGGGATAGTTTGACTAATGAGGCACCCTTTACCATAGATTTCTATGCCAATGATTCAGCTGGAAATATTAATAGTGTCCATTCCTTCACGCTATATAAGGATATTTCAGAACCCTCGATAATTGTTAACCTTCCCGCTGATGGTACCTATTGGAATGCACCTCCTGATATTCAGGTAACTGTAACGGATCCTAATTTCGATTCAGTATGGTATGTGGTGGATGGGACGAAAATTATGCTAATTAGCGGGGTTGTTGAACCTTTAGACACTTCGATCTGGGATAGTTTACCCGATGAGGCTCCTTTCACTATTAATTTCTATGCCAATGATTCTGCGGGGAATGTAAATAATGATCATTCATTTATACTATATAAGGATATCTCCGAACCCTCGGTAACTGTTAATCTTCCCGCTGATGGTACCTATTGGAATGCACCTCCTGATATTCAGGTAACAGTAACAGATCCTAATTTCGACTCAGTATGGTATGTGGTTGATGGGACAAAAATTATGCTAAGTAGCGGGGTTGTTGAACCTTTAGACACTTCGATCTGGGATAGTTTACCCGATAAGGCACCTTTTACCATAGATTTCTATGCCAATGACTCTTTAGGGAATATTAATAGTGATCATTCCTTTATACTATATAAGGATATCTCCGAACCCTCGGTAACTGTTGATCTTCCCGCTGATGGTACCTATTGGAATCTACCTCCTGAAATTCAGGTAACAGTAGTAGATCCTTACTTTGACTCGGTATGGTATGTGGTAGATGGGACGAAGATTATGTTATCCAATGGGGTTTCAGACCCTTTAGACATTTCGATCTGGGATAGTTTGACTAATGAGGCACCCTTTATCATTGATTTCTATGCGAATGATTCTGCGGGGAATGTAAATAATGATCATTCATTTATACTATATAAGGATATCTCCGAACCCTCGGTAACTGTTAACCTTCCCGCTGATGGCACCTATTGGAATGTACCTCCTGATATTCAGGTTACAGTAACAGATCCTTACTTTGATTCGGTATGGTATGTGGTAGATGGGACGAAGATTATGTTATCCAATGGGATTTCAGACCCTTTAGACATTTCGATCTGGGATAGTTTGCCTGATGAGTCATCATTTATTATTAATTTCTATGCCAATGATTCTGCGGGCAATATCGATAGTGATCATTCCTTTACGCTATATAAGGATATCTCCGAACCCTCGATAACTGTTAACCTTCTTACTGATGGTACCTATTGGAATGTTCCTCCTGATATTCAGGTAATTGTAACGGATCCTAATTTCGATTCGGTATGGTATGTGGTGGATGGAACCAAGATTATGTTATCCAATGGGGTTTCAGATCCTTTAGACACTTC
>JBHLNR010000112.1:0-12799 GCA_048941385.1 Promethearchaeota archaeon | reverse complement strand
GATCCAGTTGAAGCAAAGAAAATGGTTAAAGAAGCATTTGAATTATCTGAAAAATACCAGACAATAGTAATAATAAGAACTACAACCCGTATTAACCATCAATCTACAATTGTACCTTTAGATCCACTAAAAAGGACTGATTTTGGTCTAAGTAGTTTTCATGATGGGAAAAGAAAATATTCAACAGTAGGATCTAAAGCTAGAGAATATAAATTAAAAATGCTTGAACGCAGAGAAAAAATTAAAGAAGAATTCGAAAAATCGAAATTTAATATTATTATTGAAGGTTATCCTAATATTGGGATTATCACTTCAGGAGTTTCTTATAATTATGTATTAGAAGTATGCGATAGACTCGATATTAGACCTCCAATTCTGAAATTGGGTACTACTTATCCTCTTCCTCAAAAACTTATTGCTGATTTCATAAAAAAGCTGAAGGGAGTTATTATAGTCGAAGAATTATCTCCTTATCTTGAATCTAATGTGAAAGCTTTAGCTAAAGATATAAACCCTAGCCTTCTAATAATTGGCAAAGAGTCAGGACACTTTAGTGAAGCTTTTGAATATAATATTCCTATTGTTTTTGAAGTGTTTAGAGAAATCTATAATATTAATAGCGATACAAATTATATTTCCCTCTTAGAAAATAGAAATAAACTAAAATCAGCTCTTCCTATTAGGATTCCTGTATTTTGTCCCGGTTGTCCACATCGAGCAACTTTTTGGGCTTTAACCAGAGCTTTAGGTGGAAAATCAAATGAAATTGCGTTTATGAATGATATTGGATGTTACTCAATGCTTCTACTAAATAGTGATATCTATTCTAAACTAAATCCAGATGATTTGATGTTATCTATGGGAGCATCATTAGGAACAGGGAGTGGAGTATCCTTAGCGTCGAAAGAAAAAGTGATTGCTGCGATCGGTGACAGTACTTTATTTCATGCGGGATTACCCGGTATGGTAAATATATGTCATAATAATGAAGATATAATCGTAATCGTAGTGGATAATTCTGTAACTGCCATGACAGGACAACAAACGAATCCTGGAACACCTGTAGGAGATTCTAAAAAAAAAATTCACATTGAAAACGTTTTGAAAGGTATTGGATTTCAAAATTTAGTAATTAATGATTGTTTTGATGCTAGAAATTGTATTGCTCCATTTAAGAATGCATTAGCTACAAAAGGACCTTCAATTATTATATCTCGTGGACCATGTGCTCTATGGAATGATCGAAACAAAAGAAGAAGAGGAGAAAAAATTCAACCCTATTATGTAGATAAAGAGATTTGTCGAAAGTGTCATACCTGTATGCGTGATTTTTACTGTCCAGCAATAAATATGGAAGAAGTACTGACAGAATATACTGATGAGAACGATAAAACGTGGAAAGGATATTCTTCGCATATATCTCCTGAATTATGCGATGGGTGTGGAGTATGTTCGATTTTATGTCCTTATACGAATCATGAGGAACGGTCAGCAACAGATGTAATTAAACCTTATAAAACTACCCGGGAGGTACGACATGACTTATAGCATAATGACATGTGGAGTTGGTGGTCAAGGACTAATGCTTGTTTCGAATATTCTAGGACAAGCATGCGCTGAATATGGATTAGAAATAAGAACGGCAGAAACTCATGGATTAGCCCAACGTTCTGGTTCAATTTATACTCATATTCGTATTGGTGATAAGGTTTTCTCCCCTTTAATCCCTTATGGGGAGGCTGATGTCTTGTTGGGAATGGAGGTAATCGAAACTCTTAGATACATAGAATTTTTGAAACCTAATGGTCATATTATCCTCAACAAATATCTTTGGTATCCTGTCCAAAGTACGTTTGAAAGAGTTAAAAATCCTGAAATCCCTTACATTTCCATCGAAAAAATTTTGGAACAATTAAAGAAGGTTACTAATAATATACATATCATAAATGCTTTAGATTTAGCTCAACAAGCAGGGAATCCTCTTACTTCTAATGTGGTACTATTAGGGGCTTTGGCAAATATTGATGGCTTTCCAATAAAGATAGAACAATTGAAGGAAATGATTCCTAGAGTTGTTCCTAAAAAGGCAATTGAAGCCAATTTGAAAGCATTATTCTTAGGATATGAAAGTAAGTAGTTATTCAAAAAAAAATTATTAGAATTAAAACTTGATGTCCTGCCCCATATTTTCTTTTAAAGCTCGATCATACACTAATTTAGCAACTGCAACATCTTGAGCACTAATTCCTACTGATTTAAACACTGTAATATCTTTATCTGAAGTCCGTCCTTGTTTTTTTCCGGTAATAATCTCCCCAATTGAGATAATATCATCTTCTTTTATTAGTCCCTCATTAATCGGAATAATGTAATCTCCTGCTTCCGCTAAACATGCTTCTTTTAATCCTGCTACTAGCAATGAAGCTCTTTTTATGGTTATCGAATCAAGCTCACGAGCTGCTGGAGCATGTGCCCCAATTGAAGAGATATGCGTTCCATCATTTATTTTTTCCCCTAAAAAAAGAGGTATTGTGCTTGTGGTTGCGGCAACAATAATGTCTGTATTTTCCAGTAAATCATCTCCTTTTTCAGCAATTTTCACTTCAATTCCTAATTCATTCTCTATTTCTACTTTAAATTCATTAGAAGCATTTTTGTTCAAATCATAAACTTTGCACTTTTCAAGTTTTTGATTTAATCCCCAATAGACACCAACTACTTGTTTCTTTGCTTGAACTCCTGCGCTGTAAATCCCCAAAACATTGCTATCTTTTCTTGCCAAATATTTAACTGATACGCCAGTAGCAGCTCCTGTCCTCATTGCAGTGATCAAACTTCCATCCATAATTCCAACAATATCTCCTGTATTTATATCTTGGACCATTATTTTGGCTAAAACTGTAGGCATTTTATATTTTTCAGGATTCTCCTTGTAAACCGAAACTATTTTTGTTGCAAGAGCATTCATCTCTCCTCCTATTATTCCAGGCATTATTAGAGTTAATCCTGGAGCGGGTTCAGTAATTGCTATTCTCTGTGGGACTAGTGCGTTTCCCAGTGTTAATTGCTTATATGCCTCCTCGACATAATTCAGTGCATCTTGCATAGTTAATAATTCTTTTACATTCTCTAATGTCAAAATTCGTACCATGTTATGATTACACTCCTTGAGATCTATTTTTAATTTAATTTACCTAAATTACAAACATTTAAATATGCAAGTGCATATATATTTTTACAGTAAAAAAAGCTTTTACCGTAAAAAGAATAAAATGAATTCTATGAAAAATTGTAATGAAATTAAATCTTTCCAAATAATTACATGCCCCGTTTGTGGATTTAAATTTAGGTTACATGAAAATAAAACCAGAAAAAAGAAAAAAAATTGCCCAATTTGTGGAGCATGGATATTTGGAATAGATTTTAACAAATTTAAGTTTATGGATAGAAATATATATTTTCATAAAGTTAGATAAGGTGGAAAAAATGGCAAAAAAAGAAGGAAAGAAGAAAAAACCAATTTTTGAAAAAGTTGGGATTGTGTTTAGGAATCCCGTAAGAGCTGACATTATGAGAGAACTGTCAGAAAACCCTCAAAGACCTAAAAAGCTTGCTGATAATATTGGAATCCAAAAACAAAATATTAATTATCATTTAAATGCTCTGAAAAGAGGGGGATTAATAAAGACTCACACTGAGGAATTAGATGAAAAAGAAATTCCAAAAGAGAAAGGAACCCGGATTAATGGGGTAGGGGGTGGTGGAAAGTTCAAAGTCAGCTATGGGGTAGAACTAACAAAAAATGGTAAAAATATTGTTAATCAATTTATTGATCCACTCTATGAAGAAGAGAGTGAATCTAAGAAAGAAATTATTAAAAATAACAAAAAGGAGGTTGAATGATTTGACAAGTGAAAGTATACAGTTTGTTATAAAGATGTTTGAAGATCCATTAAATACTCTTAAGTTAGGAAATCCTCAAGTTTATGAGAATATGACTGTTATTCCTCTCATTGTTCAAAATGATAAGTTTATTGATTTCATTAGTATAAAGGAAGCTGAAGAACTAGAATTAATTGAAATTAATGAAACTGATACAGTTAATCAATTAGAAGTCATAAACAAAAGTGATAAACAGATATTGATTCCTTTTGGAATGACTGTAAAAGGTGGTAAACAAGATAGAACGATATGGGAACCAATTCTACTCCCTGTGGGTGGAAAGCGAAGCGTTTTCAAGCAAAATCCTGGAAATGTTAATCGGAAATACACTGTTCCTGCAAAATGTATCGAACAATCAAGATGGCACTACAAAGAGAGTCGTGGATTCAAATCCGCAAAAATGCGACTTCACCCTAATGTAGCATTTGAAGCGATTTCTGCTGGAGGACAAGGTGGTGTATGGAATGAAATCCAATCTCATAGAGCTGAAATGAATTATGCTGTGAGTACAGCACCCACACAAAGTTATCTTGAAATGACAAAAAGTTCTGAAAAAGAAATCAATAAAATTTGGAGGAACTTTGAGAATATCGAGAATCAATGCGGAATTGCTGTATTTATTAATGGTGAATTCATTGGTATGGAATTTTATGCAAATCCAAAAGCCTGGAAAACCATGAGAAAAGATATCTTAAGAGCATTCTCAATTGAAGCTTTAAGGTTTAAAGACAAAAAGAGTAAATCTGAAAATATCGATTATCACATTGCTATTATCAATACATTACTTAACATTGATTTTAAATTTACTACAAGAAAAGGAGTTGGACTTGGAAATGTAGTAGAATTTAATTCTGATGATAGTAAATGGCGAGGAATAACTTTAGTTCATGATGGAATTATGGCTCAGTTTTACTTGGTTTCAAAACGAGGAGGATACCAAGCTAATAATCAGACTCATTCGAACTTACAGTTTCAAACTGTCATTAATCAAAGATATATTTAATTACATAATTATTTAGATGTTCTCTATTTAACATCATTTCTTTTTATTTTTTATAGATTTTAATTTAAATCCAATTTGATCTTACTAATCTTAATCTAATATACTTTAAACTTTCTGAATTAGAAGGAATACATATTTCAATTTAGGTCTTTATATCAAATCATTAGACTATAAATGATGAATAAATTGAATAAAAAACTTATTTTGGCTTTTTTAATAGTAATTTTAACGACTGTAGGATTAACATTTGTTTTTCTATTAAATTTACAAGTTAAATATGAATTTGATGTTCGGGTAGCGTTTCCTAATTTAACATTTTCTAGACCTGTTGGTGTCTATGATGCGGGAGATGGTACAAACCGACTTTTTGTGGTGGAACAATATGGCGTTATTAAAGTATTCGATAATAACGAAAATGAAAGCAATTACCATGTATTTCTCGACATTAGCGCAAACATATCATCCATTTCAGAACAAGGTCTTCTAGGCTTAGCTTTTCATCCAGATTACGAGGTAAATGGCTATTTTTATGTTTATTATACTGACCTAATTACTGAAAATTCAATAATATCTCGTTTCAAAGTTAATTCATCCAATATAAACCGCGGAAATGAATCCAGTGAGGTTAGACTTTTGAGTATTGAACAACCATTTAGAAACCATAATGGCGGTCAGATTCAATTTGGACCTGATGGTTATTTATATATCGCGTTAGGAGATGGTGGTAGTTCAGGTGATCCGTCAGGTAATGGACAAAATAGACAAACTTTGCTGGGGTCGATACTCAGAATTGATGTAAATTCAGGATTGCCATATACCATCCCAAATGACAATCCATTTTTCGATAACGTGAATGGATGGGCAGAGGAAATATATGCATTCGGCTTTAGAAATCCATGGCGTTTTAGTTTTGACCCATTTACAGAAGATCTATGGCTCGCTGATGTTGGTCAATCTTCTTGGGAAGAGATTGATATTGTTGAAAAGGGAAAAAACTATGGTTGGAATACAAGAGAGGGTAAACATGATTTCAATCCAGGTACTAATGTAACCGAATTAGAAGATCCAATATATGAATACAGCCATAAATATGGAGAAAGTATTACGGGAGGTTTTGTATATAGAGGATCAAATCTGGCGAGATTAATTGGACAATATATCTATGGGGACTTCATAACTGGGCGGATTTGGGCTTTAAACTATTCCGGAGGGCTTGTCATTGGCAATGTAATACTTATAAATACAGATTTAAAAATAAGCTCCTTTGGTATAGATTCAAATAACGAATTGCTTATATGTGCATTTGATGGGAAATTATATAGAATAATAGAAATTTAAGATCTCTTTTTACTTAATTGATTTTCTTCTTTCTATTTTATCTGCTGAGCTTACAATCAAAGATCCCAATAATATTCCAATCAAAAACGGAAGTAAAATTTGAAGCCACAATAATTCTATTGGTAAAAGATAAGTAGGTGGTTCATGTTGGTCATTAGGTGGGATTGTTCTTAGATAATATGAAAATGCGGAAGTTATCCAAAGATAGGTCCAACCCAGGAATGTGGCAATTCCTAACCATTTTGCGTGCTGGTATATATAGGATTTCTTAAAATATGATACATACGTTTTCCAGACAATAATTGCGAGTATGATAAAATTAGGCCATACATGGAAATTATAACTATAATCACTTACTTCAAACGGAGGTTCATCAAAAAAAATCCCCCCAAAGAAACCAACCATCCCCGCAAATAAACCTAAAAAGTATAAAGTTGTTGCAAAACTCCCAAATGCTCGGTGTGACCGGAATAAAATATCATTAGTCTTTAAAAGTGCTTTTTTTTTCTTATAATAAAAAGCATATACACCTGTAGCTGCCTGAACGGTTGCACATAAACACCCAAGCATTGTAATAATGGTATTGAATTCTGCTACTGAATAAGTAAGTCCTGCCATTTTAATCAAATAATTTTTTTCTTAACCTTTTAATTAATCATAATAAAAAACATTTACTCCTTTTTAAAATATATCTGCTCGTTTTCATATAGGAATTTCATATTTTAAACCAAATCTCTATTTTTACAAAAAATGATTGCTTTTTTCGTTAATTCCACTTCAATTTTTAATCAAATCTTTATTTTTAAAGATCTATACCTCAATTATCTACAATGGTCTTTTATATAGCTGATAGAAAATCTAATAAATAACATTCTAAACTAAAAATTTGTTACCATTTAGGAGTGATATATTTTGAAATTAAGAAAATATAACTTATTAGGGGTAATATTAGTACCAATATTTATATTAAGTACCTCCATTGGAGTTTCAGTTGCTACTGATAACGATGATGATGGTGTGGATGATGATTTTGAAGATTCAAAAAAGAGAGACATTCAAATCGAAATTGATACTGGTCAAATCGAAATAGAGTCAAAGTTAAGACAGGGAAGCACTGTGGATGAACTTAAAATGCATGTTAAATATGATTCTGATGGTGTTGAAATTGAAGTTAGTTATGAGTCAGAATATACCTCAGAGAACGAAACTGAATTTGAAATAGAATTCAGTGCTACCTTCCGTGAACTAATTGAATTTGTCGATCAAAATGGTAATGGAATATATGAACCATCTATCGATACTACAATACAAGAAGTCGAATTGAATAGCTTTCATCCTGTTGAATATAGTACATCTAATATTTCTGGTGATACAACATTACATTATCTTTTCATAAATTCAACTGATGGAATATTTGCTGCTCACGTCTTTGTAGTTGAGGAATTTACTATTGTAAATGAAACTTTGATTACACCAACCACAGCAAAAATTGATATTGAGATCAACAATTTTAATTACATTGATTTGAATTCTCAATTAGCATTGTACGTAAAATTGGAATCTGAAGCAGAATATGAAACTGATGAGAAAACCGAAGATGAGTCAAATGGATATGCTTCTCACGAAAGCGGAGTAATAGTGAAGAATAATACCAACATAGGTTATTTTACATGGGCTGAAAATGCGACAGTTGATGGAGTTTCTAAAGAAATACTATCAAGCAACATAGAAGTAGACGACGATGATGAATTTGAACAAAAATTTTACTTAAACTATCCTCGAGGTAATCATATTTACCATGATCCGAAAATTGGTATTTCTACATTGACCAGTACATCCCAGATGTTCCCTATATTAATAGTAGGAAGTATTATTGGTGTAATAGCTATCGTCGGCGTTCTTTTAGTTATCATCCGCAAGAGAAAATGAAAATCTCTAAATCCAAATTTTTTTTTTAAATTTTAATCAAAAATTTTATAACATTTTAGAATTGAATTTTATTTGAGGAAAAAACTATGAAAAAGAGCATTTACCTAATAGGAATTTTGTTATTGGCAACAATATTTCTCTCAGTAAATGCAAATTTTGTTCTCGCCTCTGATAATGATGATGACGACATTGATGACGAGTTAGAAGAATTAAATTTCAGGGATGTAGAAATTTCTTTTGAGACAAATAAGACAGAAATAGAATCAAGGTTAAGATCTGGCAAAAAAGTAGACGAGATAGAGATACAGGTAATATACAATGAAGAAGGTGCAACAATTGAAGTTAGCTATGAATCAGATTATATTTCAGAAGGAGAGGAAGAGTTTGAAGTTGAATTTGGGGCATCTTTTAGAAAAATTATCGAATATATTGATTCAAATAGTAATGATATTTATGATGCTTTAACTGATACTTTGATTCAACAACATGATTTAGATGCTTTTCAAATCCCAACCTATTTTGAAGAACAATTAACAACAGTGACTTCTCTACACCATTTGGTTATTAACTCCAGTGATGGAATATTTGCGTTACATATCTATATACCAGAAGAATTTTACTTGCTAAATAATACCTTGATTACACCATCTAAACCAAAGATAGATATTGAGATAAATAATTTCAATTTTTTAAACAGCTCTTCAAGATTGGCATTAGATCTTAGACTAGAATCAGAATTTTCCTATGAAGAACATGAAATTACTGAAGATGAAGAAAAGGGCTATGCATTCAATGAAAAGGAAGTATCTACAACAAATAACAATTTTACAGGTATATTCTCATGGAATGAAAATGCCACTGTTGATGGTAGTTTAAGTCAAGTGATAGCAAGCAGCTTAGAATTCGAGGATAACGGTTCAGATGACCAAAGAATCTACCTAAATTATGAACAAGGAGCAATTATTCACCATGACCCAAAAATAGGGATAGAAGGCATTCTGAGGTCCAGAATACTAACCAGATTTCCACTGAATATTATTTTTATACTATTAATCATTGTAGTGGGAAGTGTTAGTGTGACAGTCCCAGTTTACTACTACATACACAGTCATAAACAACCTGCTCCTCCAAAAAAAACTCATGAACCAAAAATCAAAGAAAAGAAAATAACAAGAACTGACTTGTCTGAGCTAAAAAATGTTGCGGTGACAGCACTATCAGAGAACTTTTATGACGTGATAAATCAGTTTGAATGGGATTTAAATGAGAAGGAAGAATTTCTAAATGAAATACTTTCCTTAACACCAGCAGAGCGAGAAGCAATTATTAATGAAATGATTGAAAAGTCAAAACCGGATAAGAAATAGACAATTGCCTAATGAATAAGGATTCAATTCTAATATGACAGAACCGTTAGTAGAAAATGAAAAATTAGTATTACAAATAATTCGGGATTATCTAAACAAGAATCGAATATTAGATCCAGAATCGATCATCCCCTTTATCCAGTCAAGACTACGAGAAGCTTCTCTTTACCTTAATTACTATGCAATTGAATTAATTTTAAAATCCCTATTAAAAAAGAAGTTGATTGTGAGAGCATCGAAATTAACTCATGATGATATTTTAACAAACGAGAAAAGAAAGAGAATATTTAATTACATTATTGAAAATCCTGGTACTCATTTTAATAGGATTATTTCAGAACTTAAGATAAGCAACCATGTTCTAGTTTGGCATTTAAATATTTTACTTAAATTTGACTTTATAAAAAAAGAAATTATTGATGATCACGACACTTATACTGCTCCTGATATTGATATCAGGACTACTGAATTATCCTATTACATTTCGAAAAAGAATAGTCAAAAGATCATTAGTTACTTAAAGAAAAATGATATTGGTGTCTCAAAAACCAAACTTTCAGTTGATCTACAAATGCACATAAATACCATTAACAAATATTTGAACATTCTTGAAGATTATAAAATTGTATTAAAAGAACGGCATTCCAAGAAGCAACTTTATTTCCTAAATGACGATTTACCTAAGGAAATAAGAGTTTTAATAATAGAATAATTCCCTATTTCATATTACTTAAAACTTTTTAAAATAATAAAATAATAAAAAGGATTAGTTATAGAATAGAATTATCATCATGGAGAATGTCAAATTAACTATAATTTTTGATGACTTGAATGGTGCAAAAGTAGGATATCTCAAATCTTTTGGCTTTTCTTTATTAATTGAATTAAATTCTCATAAAATATTGTTTGATACTGGCACGAAAGCAGAAATTCTGCTTAAAAATTTATCTAATTATGCTGTTAATCCCTCTGATATTAAGTATGTCATTTTAAGTCATAATCACTATGATCATGCTAATGGTTTATCAGGGATATTAATGTTTAACCCAGATGTAAGAGTATATATTCATAAGCATTGGAAAAAACCAGTGAAAAAAATAGGAGATACATTTCCTGATAAGAACATGATTTTCGTTGAAAAGGGTGGTAAAATCAATGAAATCGGTGATAATTTATACATTACAAATGCCTACAAGTCTCCTGATTATGGAGGAATTTATGAACAAGCTTGTTATATTAAAACCAAAGATTCTCTAATATTAATTTCAGGATGTTGCCATCCAGGACTAAAAAGCTTTTTAGCAGATAGAAAAGTTTTAGGAATATCTGAGAAAAAACCATTGCATATAATAGGAGGATTTCATAGATTTAAATTTACTAGTGATGATGCAACTGCCCTAAATCCTTACATCCATTCTATAGTTTTATGTCATTGCACTAAAAATATTGAAATCTTTAAAAATCAATTTAAGGAAAAATGTTCACTGGGAGTTTTGGGTAAAACCTTATTGTTCTAACCAATTTATCATTTTCGCCAATATTTTTTAGCAATTTCGATTTTTTGAATAATATGTAGACTTTATAATTATTTTGACATAAATGTGAATAGAAGTAAGAGGTTTTAAAAATACCTTGTTCTTTTCTTAATTAAAAATTGATTGAAAAGAATTAGTGAAAAAAATGGCTAAACCTAAAGTAGTTATACCCGATAATGGTATTTCCGAAGATGAATTAATGAAGGAAATGGAAGAACTTCGTAAAGAGGATACCAATTGGAGAGAAGGAAAAGTATGGAGTTTAGTATATCATGCAACAGATCAGCACACAGAAATGCTTAAAAAGGCATATACGATGTTTTTCTCTAAAAATGCGTTAAGTCCGATGGCCTTTCCAAGCTTAAGGAAATTTGAGACAGAAGTTATTTCCATGGCTATTGACCTTTTTAATGGAGATAAAAGATGTTGCGGAAGCATGACTTCGGGAGGTACAGAAAGTATTCTAATGGCAATAAAAACATATCGTGATTGGGCAAGAGATAAATTTCCTCATATCAAAGAACCAGAAATGGTTTTAGTTAGTTCTGCCCATCCTGCTTTTGACAAGGGGGCAGATTATTTCGGAGTGAAAGCTGTGAGAGTACCTATAGATGAAAATACACATCGAGCTGATATAAAAGCGATGGAGCATGCCCTCACTGATAATACAATTCTCATGGTTGCTTCTGCTTGTGATTTCCCAAGAGGAGTTGTTGATCCTATATCCGAAATTGCTCAAATAGCACAGTCTCGAGGGATTGGGATGCATGTTGATGCCTGTTTAGGAGGTTTTATGTTACCTTTTGTTAAAAGACTTGGATATAAAGTCCCTGATTTTGATTTTTCGGTTCCTGGAGTAACTTCCATTTCTGCTGATGTGCATAAATATGGGTATGGGGCAAAAGGAGCCTCAACAATATTATATCGTAAAGAAAGAGTGTGGAAATATCAATTTTCTGTGTATACTGACTGGTCCGGTGGTATATATATCTCACCAAGTATGAGAGGTACGCGTCCCGGAGGTGCCATTGCTGCTGCATGGGCTGCAATGAGATCATTAGGCATTAATGGTTATATGAGTCTTGCTAAAATTGTTATGGATGCTTCAAAGAAGCTCATTAAAGGCATTAACGAAATTCCTGAATTATATATTATTGCTGAGCCAGTGATGAGCGTTTTTTCCTTTACTTCTAATCAAATTGATATATATAATTTAGGAGATGTAATGGATGAAAAAGGTTGGCATCTAGATAGAATTCAATTTCCTAATGCTTTACATATGATGGTTAATCCCCATCACGCTGAAATAGTTGATACCTTCTTAAAAGACCTTAGGGAATCTGTCAAAGAAGTTGTTGAAAATCCAGGAAAAACTTCGGATGGAGATGCTGCTATTTATGGAATGGTTGCTAGTTTACCAGACAGAGGTAAAGTAAAGGATCATATAATTAATTTCCTAAAAAGCCAATATAAAATTAAATAGAAAATAACCTTTTTGTTTTCTATAATTGAGTTCTGTTTTCCACTCTCATTTTTCATCAACTAAATATAAAATTGAAAAATTTACTTACTTTAAACAATTAATTAATTAAAAATTTTCAAGAATGAGTGATAAAGAATTGAGTATGAAAAATGAAACAGCAATTATAACAGGATCAACAAGTGGAATTGGGAAAAAAATAGCA
>JBHLNR010000111.1:11641-12846 GCA_048941385.1 Promethearchaeota archaeon | reverse complement strand
GGGGGATTATCACTTTATTATGGCACAGATGAAGCAGTAGAAGGGAAAAATGCATTTTTAGAAAAACGTAAACCTGATTTTAATAAATTTAGGAAATAGGGTGGAAAATGGATATCGAAAGCGTATGTGTAATTGGAGCAGGAATAATGGGTTCGGGAATCACCCAATTATTAGCAATGAAAGGAATAAATGTGAATTTAGTTGATATAAGTGAAGAAATTCTAGTAAAAGTTAAAAATTCGATTGAAATAAACCTACAAAAATTTTATGTTGCTAAAAATAAAATCTCTCAAGAAGAGGCAGAAAAAATCTTAACCCGCATTCATCTATCTATTAACAAAGATGAAGCAGTTAAGGCTGTTCAAATGGTAATTGAAGCCGTGTTTGAAGATATGAATTTAAAACAAAACTTGTTTGCCGAGTTGGATAAAATGTGTGAAAGTGATGTAATTTTAGCCTCCAACACATCATCTTTAAGTATTACAGACATGGCTTCAAAATGTAAAAACCAGGAAAGGATAGTAGGAATACATTTCTTCAATCCTGCTCCAGTGATGAAATTGATTGAGTTAATAAAGGGAAAGAATACGTCTGATGAAGTAATTGAAAAAGCGAAGGAATTTTCTGAAAGTTTAGGCAAAACGGTAGTTACTATAAATGATTCACCTGGTTTTGTGACAACTAGACTTATTTATGTGCTATGTAATGAAGCAATTAACCTGCTGACAAAGGGTATAGCTGATGGTAAAGATATCGATACTGCATGTAAATTAGCGTTCAACTTTCCTATGGGACCTATTGAATTATCCGATTTAGTAGGTAATGATATATATCATCATATAGGAGTCTATTTAGAGAAAGAACTCGGAGAATGTTATCGACCAAGCCCATTACTACAAAAAATGGTAAGTGATGGACTCCTTGGAAGGAAAACCGGGAAGGGGTTCTACGAATATTAAAAAAATTCTACTTTTTTTATGAATTGTCTTTATTTTCTTCAAGATCTATTTTTTGATTAATACCAATCTATCTTCTTCCAGAACTATTTTATCCTTATTTAAAGGACTAAAATTATAGGTTGTTCTCATAGCATTAACAATTAAATCCCCAAATAGTTTCATTTTTAGTGTATTGAATAAATCATTAATCATTTGTAGATCAGCTGGAATCGAGACACCAAAAAAGGGATTTAAGAATAAATATAA
>JBHLNR010000111.1:0-11541 GCA_048941385.1 Promethearchaeota archaeon | reverse complement strand
ATTGCACCTTCTATAAAAAAATCTCTATGTAGAAAGAATAGTAATTCTCCTGATAAAGCAACCATAGCTGTTAAAAATCCTAAAGCTAAAATACTTGATATTCTCGTGGAAGCATTAATTGATTCTTCAATTGTTTCATGACGATCCTTAACACTTGCTTCCGCAATTTCAATATTCAAAGGGGCAGAATAGTATAAAATTACTGATTTAACTGCACCGTAAGCCATTAAAACCGTCAATAACCTCAAACCAAGATCTTGAAATGATGGATCAAAAATTGCTAAATATATTGCTGCTATAAAATATAATATATCTTCAAAAAATTTTGAATTTTGGATATTTATCATCATAGAATATAAAGAATTTTTCAGATATATCATAATTTGATGACTTTCAATTAAATCTCTAATTTCAGGAGAAGCTATTTGTCTCATATTCCGAGGTCTTAGTTTTGCTTTAAATAATTCTCTAATTGAATAAGGAGCTAATTTATTAAAGAAATATATTAGGAGAATTAATGTAATAATATTAAAAAATGGATAAAAAGCAAACCCAAATGGATTTAAATTATAAAATATAAATATAAAAGCAAAAAAGAGGATAAAAATTCCATTAAAAATGGAGGTGAAAGCAATTATATCGTATCTATTTTTAATTTCTAATCCAATTTGAAACATAAAAGTACCATAAATCAGAAATGATGAAAAGCCAGAAGCAAAGATACATTCTCTTAGTAAGATATTAGAAATAATAAACCCAAAAACAAAGGGAGTAGCTATCATCCCCAAACCTAATCCAACGCCAATTAAAAATAATAATTTTGAATATGATGTAGCTTTTATTCGTCCAAGTTCTTCATTAATAACAAATGCGGTTTTAATTTCTGCTATAAAATATCGAGAAATCCCAATTCCTATTAAACTTACAATCCCATTTATTGCAGTTGTTAATCCAAAATATGTTAGTAGATTAGTATCTGTTCCCAAAATAATAAAAATCCAAATACAACTAGCGTTAATTAACGAGAAAAACATATAAAGAGACCCAGAGGTTAAAACCCGGGAACTCCCTTCTTTTTCAAAGAATTTTCGTTCTCTTGAGAAATCGATTGCAATTTCGGTTTTGTCTTGTTCTTTTTCCATAGATAACAATTTCGCAGAAAGAATTATTCATCATGAATATTTTAATTTAAAAAAAGTTTTAGATAATTAGGGTCTATATGTTGAAAATTAGACAAGAAGGCTTATTTATCTGATAATAAGAGAAATTTTTATTATTAGTTATTTATTCATCATAATTTTATGATGATTATGAGATGAGTTATATGAGTGAGGACAATGTTATATGTGAGAATTGCGGTGAAAACACAGACTCTGTTATTTTTGATTGTGAAGATTGTAGTAATCATCTTTGTGATGAATGCGCTAATGTTTGTAAACGTTGTGGTGCTTAACTATGTGACAGTTGCTTACAAGACCATAAGGAAAATTGTAAGAAATGAAAGGTTCTTATATATTAGTTATTTCTATTTCTGAAAATATTGATTTAATTGTTGGTGCTTTAGGTGAAATTCCTTTTGAAGAAGGGTTTTACTTATATATCGGTTCAGGAATGGGAAGTAATGGATCTGCGACATTAGAAAGAAGAGTAAACAGACATCTATACCCTTCAACTGAAAAAAAGATTCATTGGCATATTGATTATTTATTAAATCATGAAAAAGTTATGATAATCAAATTATATTTAATACCCTCATTTTCTCGTTTAGAATGTATTATCGCAAGAGAATTAGCAGAGTTTTCAGACGGTTTTATTAGTAATTTTGGCTCATCAGATTGTCAATGTCAGAGCCATTTGCTTTATTTTAAGCATTTTAAAAATTTCAAGTGATAAAAATCTACAAAATATAGAGAATTATTAAAATTAAAGACATAATAATTAAGATTTCAATTAATACAGCTGATTTTTTATAATTCCATTTTGGAAGCCAATCAAAAAAAGTTATCCTAAACCAATCTACCATTTTATGAATATAAAGATTCTCACCCCATTTTGAGGCTGCATCACGCTTTTTTTTCCTTTTTCTAATTGGTCTAATAATACACCAATCCCAGATATCCAAGATGTTAGCAAACAAAAGACTAAGCCAAAAAGGGATAAGAAAAATAACTATAGAAAGAAACGATAAAGAATAAATCAATATATGCCAAATAACCCAAAAATTATCTTTTTTTTGGGCTTCCGGAGTATGATATGTTATTATGGATATAGCATCAAAAAATATATGTGAAGAAAAGGCAAAAAAAATTGTAAATAAAATGTTGAAGGGGAAAATTATGAATTTAAAGCATAAAATTTGAATGATAACGGCTATTAAATTATGAGTAATTGTTTCCATTTATATCCCAAATTCAAATCCATTATTTACAAAATTAATAAAAATCCTTAAAATTTTTTAAACTTGCATTTCAATTTTAAATATCAAAAATAATAATAAACAAAGAAAAAGTGATATAAAATGGGAATGTTAGATGGAAAAGTAGCTATAATCACTGGCGCTGGTCGCGGTTTAGGAAGAGAAGAAGCCTTACTGATGGCAAAAGAGGGTTGCGATTTGGTTATAAACGATCTAGGAGCATTTCATGATGGAACAGGATCTGAAGCAAAAGTTGCAGATGAAGTAGTAGCAGAAGTTAAGAACTTAGGTGTAAAAGCAGTAGCAAATTATGACTCAGTCACTGATTTCAATGCTGCTAAAGGAATGGTCGATCAAGCAATTTCTGAATTCGGAAAATTAGATATTTTAGTAAATAATGCCGGAATTCTTAGGGATCGAATGTTATTTAATATGACTGAAGCTGAATGGGATGCAATCATGGCAGTACACTTGAAAGGAACTTTTAATATGACAAGACATGCTTCAGCATATTTTAGAGAACAAGGAAAGGCTAATCCTGATTTAGAAGCTTTTGGGAGAATTATTAACACAGCTTCTGATGCTGGTTTACTTGGAAATGTAGGACAATCCAATTATGGTGCAGCGAAAGCGGGAATAGCTGCGTTTACGAATATTGCCTCTATGGAATTGAAGAAATATGCTACAGTCAATTGTATCGTACCTGTAGCTAGAACAAGACTTACTACAGACGCAACACCTACAATGGCAGGTACAATGAGTATGAAAGATAAGAGAGGATTTGATATTTTTGAACCTGGTAATGTTGCTCCATTAGTTGTGTTTTTAGCTTCAGATAAGGCAGCAAAAATTAACGGAGAAGTTTTTAGAGCTGTCGGGGATCGAGTCTTTTCGTTAATCGGATGGACTACATATAAACAAATAGATAATAATGGTGAAAGATTCACACCTCAAATTTTAGCTGAGCGTATAAATGAATTATTAGAAGGTAAGCCTAAGAAGGAAACATTAATGACTTCATTAGCGACTTTAATGTAAATTAAACTAAAATTTTTTTTTATTTTTTAGTCCTTATTTTATTCATCTAGTAAATCCTTATAGAAATCGTCGTCAATTTTGTCATCCGTTTCTATTTTGCTTTCTGCTTTCGCTTCTTTATACATATAGTATGTCCCTACAATTGCTCCTGTAAGCAATCCTATTACTACTCCAGAAATAAGAAATGTCCCTATATATATAAATAGGAAAACTAAAAAATTAAAATTCTCAAATCCTCTGAAACCGTCTAAAAAAGTTTGATATATGGAAATAATTAGTGCAGAAAAAATACCCCCCACTATCCCAACAATCATTCCATATTTTAAAAACGGTTGTTTAGGTTGACACTGCTTTAATGAATATCTTTCACCAATAACGTTACCTATTATAAATTGTAGGTCGGCAGCAAGTAAAGTTCTAATATAAAGAAATTGTCCTGTTGGTAAATAAGGTGTGGACGTTATAATATAAACAATGGTTGTTATGACCAAAGATATCAATATACCATTGGTTACGTGTTTTTCATTAATTATGGAAATAATTCCCACTTGCTTTTTCATAAGAAAATGAAAAAAGAATATGTTAAGTATATTACTATTTTTTATACTATCTATTAGAACCAGGAAGATCTTTTCCTTTCGTTATTACTTTTGAAACTGCTTTTCTCGCAAGTTTAGTTGGATCTACCAAATTTTTTAGTCCTTGGGCTGCAGCATCTGCTGCTTGACCAATAACATCTCCTCCAATTGTGCCACCTCCAACTAACTCTTCAGCAATAACACCAACAGCGGGTGTCAAAGCCGCAGAAATAATAGTTGTAACTGCCGCAACGGCAACTACTTTAGCTATTTTCATAGCAATTGGACTATTGCTTCCTTTTTTTGACTTTTCATCATCCTCAATGGCCTCTAGAGATCTTTTAAGCCCTTTAATTAATCTATTTAAAGCTTCTTCTTTTTTCTCCTTTTTCTGTTTATAATAGATACCATCCTTATAAGCAGTTTCTAAGAATTTTGTTAAGGATTTGTATTTTCGAACATTTTTATATCCATCCCAGCTATCATCTTTAAAATTCAGAAGTATTGTACTACAAGGTCTTCCTTTATTAACCTGATATACAAATATTCGAGGTTCTTTTTTATCATTTGTATATAATGCTTCATAGATTAGATCTCCAAGCTCTTTTTTTTGACCTATTAATATTCTGAAATTGATCTTGTCAGTCTTCCCTATTAAACCATTTGAGAATTTAGCTAATGCGACCTTTCCCTTTTTAGCTTTCTTTTCTTTTTCTATTACTGTATCTGATCTTTTTTCTTCAAAGTAATCCCCTAAAACATCGAAAGCTTCTTTAAATACTTTCTTAGCTTTATCTATTTCTTTTCCCATAAACCCCACTATCCAAAATAGACAAAAATAAATAATGCTCTGTTATAATAAATATCTTAATTTGATTATTTATGCTTATACTTTTATCGGACTCTCATCCCTAATCAAAATTTAAATAAGTTAATAGGAGAAGTGATAAAGTGATAAATAGCTTTTTTAATTAAGATTTGTATACTTATATATAATTACACCTTATTGAATAATTATAGAAATTATAATCTCACTACATCAAAATTGGAATGAGGTAAATGAGTGAAAGAATAACAGAAATCCTTGATTCTTTAAAGGCAATTAAAGGAGTCCATGGTGCGGCTTTAATTGAGAAATTTGGTTTAATTAGAGGTAGCGCATTACCAGGATGGGTAGATCCAGAGGCAGTAGCAGCTATGGTCACATTAATTTTAAAAGCAAGTCAAAGAGCAACTAAAGAATTAGAACAAGGGCAATTTTTTAGTGCGATAATAGAATCTGAGAAGGGAAAAATACTTTTTAGTGAAATTGAGGGAAATATTCTCACGATAATAACTACAAAAGAAGCTAAACTAGGAATAATCAATCTTAAATTGGATGCTGCGAGTGCAGAACTTAGAAAAAGGTTATAATTTTTTTCTCTTTTTTTTGAGATAAGTAATTACAAAAATTTTATTTAAATTATTATTCCAATTTGCTTTAGCAATTTAAACATTGTTTTTCTAGTTATTCCTGGATCTGCTTGACCTTTAGTTTTGCCCATAACTCTACCTATCAGTGCTTCAATTGCTTTTGGATTTTTTCTACAATCCTCTACAATTTTGGGATTTTCCTGAATAACTTCCTTACAACTTTTTTCAATAATACTTCTGTCAGAAATTCTCTTTTTACCTTTCTTTTCAATAATGTTGGAAATTGAAATGCCTTCTAACATTTCACTTATAAAGGATTTTGCAATTTTTGTGGTTATTTTACCTTCTTTAATATAATTAATAAGATCTACTACTTGCTTAGGATGAAGATCTGTATCTTTAATAGTTTTATTATGTTCATTTAAATATCGTGAAATATCGTTCATTAACCAATTACAAAACTGTTTATACTCATTTGTACCAAAAGATGGATCAGAATTTACTCCATTTTCATAGAAATCAGCAATATCTTTGTCTAGGACTAGATTTTCTGAATCAAATTCTGATAGATTGTAATCTCTATGAAGTCTTTGAGATCGCTCAAGTGGCATCTCTGGCAATTCATCTTTAACTTTTTGGATGAAACTATCATCTATTACAAGTGGAGTTAGATCTTGCTCTGGAAAATAGCGATAATCCTCTTCAAATTCTTTTGTTCTGAGTGAAATAGTAATCCTTCTTTTATCATCCCAATGTCTAGTCTCTTGTGTTAAATCCTTACCTCGTTTCAGTAGATTTCTCTGCCTTTGAATTTCCCATTTTAGTGCTCTTTCAACTTCCTTAAAACTACTAATGTTCTTTACTTCGCTACGTTCATGTCCTTTAATAGATATATTTGCATCTACTCTAGCAGCACCAGTTAAATCCAAATCTGATATTCCTGTGTATTGAACTATTGATTTTAATTGTTTTAAAAATTCTCTAGCTTCCTCTGGAGAACTAATGACAGGTTCTGTTACTATTTCAATGAGGCACACACCAGATCGATTATAATCCACTAAAGTAAAAGGAGAGGTAGCAATACTACCCTTATGCACTAATCTTGCTGGATCCTCCTCTAAATGTATCCTATTTAGCTTTATTGCTTTCTTAGTGCCATTAATTTTGATATTAATTACCCCTCCATCTGCAAATGCTTTTCCCCCTGCTTTATTATACTGAGAAATTTGAAATCCCTTGGGAAGATCACAATAAAAATAGTTCTTTCGAAAAAAGTAAGTTGTATTATTGAAACTACAATCTAGTGCCAATGCAAGTCTAGTAGCATATTCTATAGCTTTTTTATTTATAACTGGTAAAGATCCAGGTAATCCCAAACAAATCGGGCAATTATGGGTGTTTGGCTCAGCACCACGATAATCAGCATTACAGCTACAAAATAATTTTGTTTTCAAATTCGTAAGTTGAATATGAACTTCTAATCCAATTATTACATCTTCATAGTTAGAACTCAATTATTTAATCACCTCTTTACTTAATTGGAGCTATATTCCTGTATATGTTCAATTCTTGTTCAAGCAAATACCCAATATTAAGGATTGATTTCTCATCAAAGTAATTACCAATAATCTGAAATCCGATTGGAAGGTTATTTTCGTCAAAACCACATGGAATTGAAAGAGCGGGTAATCCTGCTAAATTAACGGGACAAGTCAGGACATCCATTAAGTACATTTTCAATGGTTCATCTACCAATTCACCAATTTTAAATGCAGTTGTGGGCATTGTAGGACAGACTATTGTATTACAGCATTTAAATGCATTTTGAAAATCGTTTTTGATTAGAGTTCTTACTTTCAATGCTTTAATATAAAACATATCATAGTAACCTGCAGAAAGCGCATAACTTCCTAAGATAATCCTTCTCCTTACCTCAGCACCAAATTTTTCAGCTCGCGTTTTGGCATAAACTTCGTAAATGTCTCCACTTCCATCATCACTCATACTCCCATACCTCAATCCATCATACCTAGCTAAATTGGAACTAGCTTCACTCATAGCAATCAAATAATAGGTAGGGATTGCGTATTCTAAATGTGGAAATGAAACTTCTATCGTTTTAGCTCCTAAACTTTTTAATTTGTCAATTGCTTTATTTACGCTGTCTCTCACATCTTTCTCTAATCCTTCACCAAAAAATTCTTGAGGAATCCCCAGAACCATTTTTTCTACTGGACTTTTAAGATTTTGTGTATATATATCAACTTTATAATCTGCGGTTGTGGAATCTAAAGGATCATGCCCAGCAATTATTTCCAATATCATAGCCGCGTCATATACACACCGAGATAAAGGTCCAATTTGATCTAGCGAATTTGCATACGAGACCAACCCATATCTAGATACTCTTCCATATGTTGGCTTCAATCCCACTACTCCACAATATGAAGCTGGACACCTTATGCTCCCACCAGTATCGCTCCCTAGCGAAGCAATTGTTTGACCTGAGGCAACACATGTAGCTGAACCTCCACTTGATCCCCCAGGAACACGTTCAATATCCCACGGGTTGTAAGTAGGACCATAAGAGCTGTTTTCTGTTGACGAACCCATAGCAAACTCATCCATATTTGTACGACCGATACAAATAGCTCCTTCCTTTTCAATTAAACGTTCTATTACCGTCGCGTTATAGGGAGGAATATATCCCTCCAAAATCATAGATCCACAGGTTGTAGGACTGTTTTTAATACAGATAAGATCTTTTATCCCAAAAGGTAATCCATATAACTTTCCTAATAATTTTCCATTTCTTAGGTTTCTATCTAGCTTTTTTGCTTTTTCCAAAGCTTCAATTTTATGTAAATGAACAAATGAATGCAATTTTTCTTCAGTTTTTTTGATCCGCTGAAAAAATTCTTGAATAATCTCCTCTATTGTGTATTCTTTAGTTTTTATCTTTTCAATTAGTTCATATGCCATGTATTCATAGAATTTCATTTACAACAAACCACACTTTTAAATAATTAAGGAAAAGGATCTTAATAACTCTTTTTTAGTAGATGCGGATTTATTTTCTTAGGGTGCTTTCCGTAGCATAGTTCTAGGAAAAGGAATAGCATCTTTAATGTTATCTAAGCCACAAATCCAAGATACAACTCTTTCTACACCGAGTCCATAACCAGAATGAGGAATACTTCCATATCGTCTCAAGTCAAAATACCAAGAATATGTTTCTGGATCTTCTCCCTCTGCTCTTAGTCGTTCCATCATATTCTCTACAAGTAAGCTTCTTTCAGACCCACCTATGATTTCGCAATATCCTTCTGGAGCTAACATATCGAAACATAATGCTTCTTTGGGGTTCTCATCACTCGGAGGCTTATAAAATCCCATTATTTCTGTTGGATAATGTGTAACAATAACAGGAACTTTAAAATGTTCAGCAATTTTAGCTTCCTCAATAGTTCTTAAATCTTTCCCCCAAGGAACCTTCATTTGATATTTATTATTTAGAAGATCTAAAGCTTCAGAATATTTAATTGTGGGGTAATCCGCTTTAGCATAATGCTCTAATAGACTAATATTTCTTTCTAAAATTTCAAGCTCTTTTCTATTATCTTTCAATACTTGTCTAATAATATACCTGATCTCATCTTTAGCAACTTCGGTCACCTCATCAAGTTTCATCCATGCGGCTTCCATTTCAGCCATCCAAAATTCTGATAAATGTCTAGATGTCTTTGATTTTTCAGCTCTGAATGTTGGGCCCATGTTATATATTTTACCTAACGAGAAAATCCCTGCTTCAGCGTACAATTGCCAAGATTGACTAAGATAGACTTTATCCTCGTAATATTTGACTTCAAATAATGTGGATCCCCCTTCTGACATACTAGGTTGAAAAACAGGAGCATCAAATTCATAGTAACCTCGTTCCCTAAAAAAGCGGTGTATAGCTCCAACAATAGTATGGCGAATCTTAAAAACTGCATTCAATTTTCTTGATCTTAGCCAAAGATGCCTATTATCATATAAAAGTTCAGGAGATTGGTGTTCTGTTATAGGAAATGGCTCAGATATCTGCAAAATATCCAGATTGTTCACCACAATTTCAAAACCAGTTGGGGCTCGATCATCTTCTTTTAATATGCCTGAAAGTTTAATAGAGGATTCTATTGTTAAGTTCTGTGCTTTATCGAATAATTCTGGATTCTTATCTTTAGAGATTACACATTGAATGATATCAGTTTCATCTCTTAAAACTATAAACACAAATTTATTCGACTTTCTTTCACGATACACCCAACCTCTCAAATTGATATTAGGTTCTTTTTGGCTTAATGCTTGTTTGATAGTTGTATATTTTAAATCCTTCATTTTTACTTAAAGAGAATGTTTTAAATAGATTTAAATAAACCGTAATAATGTAAATAAGCGATTTCTAAAAAATTTGACTGAATTTAAATCCTTTTACTTTTCTTTATCCTTCTTTAAAAGATACTTAGAAAATATATTCATGTACAGGCATTCTTCAGGTGCCATTTCTGGTGTTAATTGGGGATTATCCGTAAACTCAACATTGCTTCCCCTGATAATAACTACAGGAGTTTGTTGATCTGCTTCACTCAGTAAAAATTGAGCAGCACTTGTAAGATCATCTGCTATCGCTCTCATCGTAATTTCCATAGGACGATTAAATAGATCTGGATGCCCTCGAAGATCTTCAACAGGCTCAAAACCTGCTGTTGCAATAGCAATTCCAATCGTACCTTTTCTTAAAGGTTGCACTCTTGAATCAGAAATAATCACTCCCAGATTTTTTAATCCAAACTCTTTTCTTAATAACTCCCAATATTTCCACACAACTTTATCCAGATCTTTTGGGAGTAAAACCACTCGATTCGGTCCTGCATTTGATTGATCTATTCCCGCATTAGCTATTAGAAAATTATTCACTTTTGCCAATATAACATGGGTCATTCCTCCCAAAATCATGGATGCTTCTTGTAATATCAATTGGACAAACCTTTCATCCATATCATATTCTTTTGCCATTTTTTTTGCTTTTTCTGAAACCTTGGTAACATCTGATAAATTGACTACTCTTCCCTGTGAAGTGGCAATTACTTTTTCAGCAATAACAATTATATCTCCTTCTTTTAATGCTTCTCCTCGTTGTTTTATGTTTTCGATTATAATGTTTAGTAAATCATTATTTTCCTTAATGAGAGGAAGCTTAATTGAAAATAATTCCATTGTAGGTTAAAAGAATTAAACTTATTTGATATACTTTGTTCATTTTCTAGATAGCTTATGAAAAAAATATATATGAACTTACATGACATCTTAGAAATCGGGGATGATTTTCCTACGGTCATAATGGGCGTTTTGAATCTAAGTCCAGAGAGTTTCTACCAAGGATCCGTCTATTCTGACAGTAAATCTTTAGAGAATGCCACGCGTAAAATGGTTGAAAATGGTGCCTCTATGTTAGATTTAGGGGCTCGATCTACCGCTCCTTGGTCTCAAAAAATCACCATAGAAGAAGAAATTGACAGGTTTCAATCAGCTATGGAAACTGTTTGTAAAATAATTCCTAATGATGTTATTATATCTGTGGATACTCAGTATAATCGAGTTGCTGAAGTAGCCTATAATATCTCCTTAGAACACAACAAAAAAATAATTATCAATGATGTAAGCTGTTTAAAAACTGATCCCTCTCTTGAAGACTTTATAATTGATCATAAGCTTCCTATCATATTAATGGCCTCTAGGGAAATCCCAGGTGATTTATGCACAATGGAAGAAATCCTACAGGAAATTAAAAAAACTATAAAACATCTTAAATCCAAAGGATATGATGAAAGTTTGATTATTTTAGACCCAGGAATCGGTAAATGGGTTGAAAAAAAAATACACATCTATGATTTAAAAATAATTCATAATCTTGAAAAACTTCGAAAATTAAATCTCCCTGTTCTTGTAGCTATTTCAAGAAAATCCTTTATCGGTACTACTTTAAACATTCCTGATCCCGAGAATCGATTGAATGGAACTCTCTCTGCAACAGCAATCGCTGTATATAATGGA
>JBHLNR010000110.1:0-12865 GCA_048941385.1 Promethearchaeota archaeon | reverse complement strand
ATCCATGTTTCAAGAGTTCTATTACTATCTGTTCTTTGACGCCGCCATGGTATTTCTCCCCACATATAATGATCGGGGAGTATAGCTCCATCAAATCCGCACTTATCCGCTTCTATAACAGCTTCTTCAATAAACGCATAATTATTATACCAATTTCCTAATCCCCCTAAAATAAACTTCATCATAGTTTTAGTTTATTCCTCAAATATTATTAATTTATAGATTAATTTTCTAATGATCGTGAAACAGACCTTTCACGGTTATTGATATGGTTTTCAATGTGATCTCAGTATTATAATAAGGAACTTCAATGCTTGAAAAAAGATTTTTACTTAGTAAGGATAAAAAGTAATTCTTTTCTTTTTTGATGAATTTTTGTTTTTATGCAGGAAAGTTGTGGTGTAAAAAAGAATCATTATATTCCACATTCAATAACAATATCTAGAATTATCTTTACTATCTTATTTCTCTACGTCTATTTTTTAACCATTTTAGGATTAGCAATAATCATCTTTTCTATTGCTGTTATTACAGATATTATTGATGGAATAATTGCAAGGAAATTAAATGTCTGTTCTAGTTTTGGATCTTATTTTGATGTTCTCGCAGACTTTCTACTGATCTTCTTCGTCTATATCTCGTTTGTAATAAATGGTTTGTATCCATTTTGGCTTTTAATCCTCATTGGATTTATGTTCATACAATTTATTATAACTTCTCGGTTGAAGAAACCAATTTATGATCCCGTAGGAAAATATATATTTATTATTTTGATTATCATGGTGTTTATAACCTTTATTTCTTCAGAATCCCCAGTTTGTAATATTAATTGTTTCGTCTTCTTAGGATTCTCAACAATCTCATTAGTTAGTCGTTTTAAATCTCTTAAGAAATCAGGAGCTAAAATAAATTGATTAAATAAATCTGATTGAATCATAAACAAACATCGCATTTCTATTATAACTTGTTTTAAACTTAAAAAATCGGCCAAATTTTTCTAATATTTCTTCAATAGTATAAAAAGGTGGCTTGAACCATCCTTTTCTCGAATAATAATTATTAACAACCCAATCAGTACTCTTCTTTACCCCTCTTGCATAAAAACATCCAATAAATTGTCCACCAGCCTTAGTAACTCTAGCAATCTCATTTAAAGCCTTATTTTTATCGGGAAAAGCATGATAACCATTCATTGAAATTGTTAATTCTATTGATTGATCTACAAAGGGTAATCTTCCAACATCTGCATGAAGATATATGACATTTTTTATATTTCTTTCTGTATATCTTTTTTTTGCAAATTTGATCATATTAATTGAATAATCTGCAACAATTATAATGGCATTGGGTAAATTTCCATATCTTTCGCATGTAAAGAGTCCTGTTCCCACTGGAATATCTAGCAGTACACTGGTGAAATTCTCTGGAATAAATTCAACAACGTCAGGAGCATAATCATTATGTGATATTCCCCACATTAACTTATCGAATATTCTTATAAAGACGTTTGGTTTTACAAATATCTTCTCATATCTTTTTGCTCTCTCAGCGTAATTATCAATATTTTCTTTACTTTCTTCAGGAACGAAATCAATAATATCATCATTGATTAAGTATTCAGACTCATTTTTTGGAGTTATCAACCTCTGCTTATCTAAATCTAAGATCAATTTTTTACCTGTCTTAGGACAGCGAAGAATATTTTCAATTTGTCTATATAAAATTTCGTTCAATTTTGATTCAAAAAAAATAAATATGATTTTAAAATTTATGAAAAGTAATTTCAATCTCCTCTCTTTACAGTCCCTTGAAATGAGGAAAATTGTAAAAATGTTTTAGAGTCTCCTTCAATTTTTGCAAATATATTAACTGGAGACGCTGCTTTTGGTTTATCGTCTTTACTAGCAGGTGTGGGCCCAAAAAAGATACAAAAACCGTTTCCACTCGGCCAAAATCCTATATTCCCAACTTCACAATCGACTTGAGAATTTTCTTGCCCTAAAGATACAGGAATTTCACCGTATAATTCTTCTCCCCATCGTGCTAAATCTAATTCAAATGGTAAGGCATTCCAAATTGCTTCGCAAGTCTTAGGGTTTTTATCAACTAATAATTTTGCTTTTATTTGCCCAATCTTTTCATTTTCAATGATAATATACTCCATGTCAATTTCACATTCAAATCAATTTTTTAATTGAAATTAATCAATTTTATTATTTAAACAATCTTGATATATTTTGGATATGGTAAAAAGTACACCTTAATAAAGAAATAATATATTATTGTTTTATAAACTAATTTTCAAAATCATACTAATGATTGCTGATTATACTTTCAAAGTTATTATAATTGGTCCTGGAGCTGTAGGTAAATCTAGTTTAATTCGAAGGTTCGTTGACAACCAATTTACATTTAATTACAAATTTACTATTGGCGTGGATTTTTTGGCTAAAACTGTAAAACTAGATGATAATAATATAGTTAAACTCTCCATGTGGGATGTAGGAGGGCAAGAACGATTTAAATTTTTACGTAGGAGCTTTTATGAAGGAACACATGGAGCAATACTTGTTTTTGACCTTTCAAGAGCTAACACATTTCCCAAAATGAAGGATTGGCTAGGTGATATGCGAAGCATACTTGAACATGAAATTCCTTTTTTAATTATAGGTAATAAATCTGATCTACTTACAGAAGTAGGTGATGTTATTAACAGAGATGAACCTAGACTGTTTGCTGAAAATGAAGAAAGTATCTATTTTGAAACATCAGCAAAAACAGGAGATAATGTAGAAAAGGCTTTTATCGAGATATCTAAAAAAATGATAAAATATCATTCGTGAAAAATTTAAAATCATCTTTCAAAATACCTAAGGATTTTTATCATTACTATATAAATCATTGGTTTTTGAAAATGTTTAAATAGATGACTTAGATTATTAATTAGACCTGTATAAAATAATTGATGTTATATCAATGCCACTATATGTATTTAAAGTAATAATCATTGGAGCAGGCGCTGTAGGAAAAACAAGTCTTTTACAAAGATTTGTAGAAGACAATTTTAATTTTAAATATAAGCTTACAATCGGAGCAGATTTTTTAGCAAAAGTAATTGAAGAATATCCAAACCCTGATACAACATGTAAATTACAAATATGGGATATTGGTGGTCAAGAAAGATATAAATTTTTACGTTCTAGTTTCTTTGATGGAGCACATGGAGCGTTAGTTGTTTTTGATATTTCAAGATGGCATACATTTGAAGAATTAGCTGATTGGCTTTCAGATTTACGAGAATTTGCTGGAGAACACGTTCCTTTCATATTAATTGGAAACAAATCTGATTTAATTCAAGATGTCTATGGTGAATTTGATAGGAAAAGTGTTGAAGAATTCGCAAAAAATAAAAATAGTTATTTTTTAGAAACATCAGCAAAAACAGGTGAGAATGTTGAAGGTGCTTTTCTAGATCTTACTCTAAGAATGATAAAAAGCAATAATCTTATTTAATTATTCTATTAATCTTATAACCGCAGCAGATAGAAGATTAGTATAAAATTTAGCTAAATTACGTCTCCTCATTTCATTTTTCAGATCTTCATGTTCAAAAGCAAGATCATCCAACTTTTTCCTTATTGTATTGATGTCTTTCTCAATAAACTTGATTTCCTCTTCCAAATTCCTTATGTCTTGAAGTTTTTGCTCCTTTCTTGTTTTATCTACTAATTTGTTAATATTCTGTAATTGTCGCTGTGTTGGTTTACTTTTTTCTTTCCTTTCTAGTTGTTTTTCTAAGGATTCTAATCTTAATTTTAGAGTGTTCCTCGTATGTATATAAATTTTCTTTTTTTTATCTCTTTCTAAAGAAAATATTTTATCATTTAATTTCCTAACCTCGTTTTTCCAAATAGAAGTTTTAGATTTTACGATTTTTTTAGCAGTCTCTTGATTGTTTATAATAAAATCAGATTCTTGATTTAAGAATTTTAGATTATTTTTGAATTGGTATAATCTATCATTATTTTCTATATTTAGTATAATATTATCAAGATTTTCTATCTCGCTTCCATCCCCGTCTAAGACTACACTCAGAATTTGGCTTTCAATAATGTATCCTTGAAATTTCACAATAAAAATAAAAAGATACAAATCTTTACCTATAAATTTTTCAATATCAAAATGACTTGATAAATTGTTTCTTTTTATTTCTAGTACTGTATAATTACCACTAAAAGAATCGGCCCTACAAAAATCTATGACAGCATTAATTAAAGGATGACCTAAAGCAAAAAAATCAATTTCTTCCCTTTCTTTTGCTAATTCCAAATTAAACGTGCCCGTGTAATCATCTAAAAGATTATACCTGCTATTTTTTAAAAAACTCTCATTAAGCTTAATCTTAGACATTAATTCTGATTTATCCTTTTCTATAAATCCATATTTATTATTAGAGAGATTTAAAAAAGAATTTATGAGAAGAGCAAGTTCATTGTGGGTTAGCTTTACGTCAACGCATGATGCCAAAGAGCTTATTAATCCCTCCATTTGGAATGATTTTTTGTCGATCATTAAATCATCTAGTTGCATTTCAATTTCTTTTGCCCGTTTTATCTCATCATCTAAAGTACGGTAAAATTCATTTAAGTTTTTTCTCTTCTTGCCATCATCCTCAGCAAAAATAACGTTTTTTAGGTCTTTTTCAACTTTACCGATGATTGGTTCCAAAATACCTATTGATTCCTCAAATAAATTAATGCGTTTAATCAATGCATAAACAACATCCGTTTCCACAGTACCTTCCATATAAAAATTGTAAATATATATTTCACGTGATTCCTGTCCAATTCTATCAACACGACCGATTCTTTGTTCAAGTTTCATTGGGTTCCAAGGTAAGTCAAAATTAATGAGTGTTCTGCAAAACTGAAAATTACGACCTTCACCTCCAATTTCAGTTGAGAGCAATATTGAGAATCCTTGTTGATTGCGAAATTTTTCAACTGCTTCATCTTTTTGTTGTTTATCTAACCCTCCGTAAAAAACTTCTACAATATACTTATTTTCTTGTTGTTCTATCAATCCTTTTAAATATTTTAGGGTATCAACAAATTGAGTAAAGATAATTACTTTTTCTTTAGAATTGCGAGAATATATATTATGAAGGATTTCAATTAATTTATCAGATTTTGAGTCATAAGGAATATTCTTTAATTTATTATAAAATTCCATTAAAATCTTTTCTTGGTTAATTATATTAATACTTTCTTCAATTTGCTTTTCTGTTAACTGCTCTTTTACGTTATCAAAAGATTCAGAATCTAGCAACTCTTCTTCCAGTTCCAATTCGAAGAATTCTGGGTCTTGGTCTTTTATTACATCCAAATTAAGAAAAATATTCTTATAACGATTAATCTGTTCCAATCTTCGCTCGAGGCTCTTTAGGATTGCATATTTAGAGCTTGTTAATAGCTTTTGCAAGGTAGTAATTACAAATCCTAAACCGGCATTTTCTCTACTTATAGAAGAATTGTAGATTTGGGCAAGATACAAACGAATTTCGTTGTAAATCTCTAATTCTTCTTTTGTTGGATTGACAATAATCGTATTTACGATCCTTTCATTCAGAAATTCTTTAGTAAAAACATTTTTTTTTCTATTTCTAATAATCAATTCAGATAAGGTATGATCTTCTTCAATTTTTCTGAATAATTTAAGCTTAAATGATTCATCTCTTAAAGCAGTTAAAATTTCTTCTTTAGATTTATCTTTATTTACATATCTTAGATCTCTCAATAATTTTATTGTATTCTTAATTTCAAAGTTATTTAAGATGTCAATATGGTTAATGTTTGAAATAAGAAGATTAATAAAAGGCATATTCTTCCTGAAATGTTCAAATTCACTAAAGGAGGGGAATATCTCCGGATGTATAAGTTCAATCAGAGAGTATAGTTCAAATGAATTAAGTTGCAGTGGAGTAGCAGTTAATAATAACATACTTTCTGAAGTTGTACTAAGATTTCGAGCTAATTCGTAATTTAAGGTCTCCCTATATCTTCCTGTCTCAGCATTTACTAAATACCGTCTTAAGTGATGTGCTTCATCAAAAATCACAATATCCCATGAAATTTTTGATAATAATTCAATATATTTTCGATTTCGAGCAAATTGCAGAGAACAGATGATTAAATTATCATAATAAAATGGATTTTGAAGAGAACTTCCGCTTTTATAATATCCGTTACGCCTTAATTCTTTTACTTTCTTTCCATCATAGATTGTAAAATTGATATGAAATTTGTTTTCTAACTCAAATTTCCATTGTTGAACCAATGAAGCTGGAACTATTACTAATATTCTTTCTGCAAGGTTGCGAGCCATCATCTCCTTAATATATATTCCTGCCTCTATTGTTTTTCCCAATCCTACTTCATCTGCAAGAATTATTCTTGGAAAATGTTCTTCAGATAAACGATGGGTTACATTTATTTGGTGAGGCATTAAGGATAAACGAGAGTTGGTAATACACTTTATTTGATATGACGTATAATACGAATAAAACAAATGAGCCCAGTATTTGAGTAAAAAATTAATAGGGGGATCAATTTGCTGGTTTATAATTGAAGACTCTATTGGTGTTATGTATTTCGTGTAAATGTCATTTTCATATATTTGAATTTTTTTACCATTCTCTTTTAAGAATTCATAAGAGATTAATCCATCTTTAACCATAAATTCTTTCGAATTTATAATACCAATACCTTCTTTTGTCTCAATCTTTTCGTTTATTTCAAAAATAAAATGAATCAGATCAATTGGGTGAATTATCTTAATGATATTATTTTTGAATAATACTTTATATTTTGTGATAAACTGTGTATCTTCATCATCTAATGATTTTGAACTTGGGATGTCTATTATTTTTATAATTTTTCCTAATCCTAAATCTAGATTTAATCTAAATAAAACTAAATTTCCTAAATTGAACTTCTGTCCTTGGCAATAAATATTAAAGCATTTGGAAAATCTTGATTCTAAATCCTTTCCACAAAAGGGACAATTATATTTTAGTAGCTTTCTATCTCTAACCATTATGTTTATATAATATTTAATATGAGGAAAAGTAAAAATTTTAGGATTTTAAATTAAATTTGAGTTAAAAATGTCTGAAGTAGGAATTGAACCAACTTATGTTGGGAAAGATGAAAACTTAAAATTTATCGTTCCACAAGAACTCTTTAGGATGAGATTACAATCAGCTAATAAAATAGATGATGAAATTTCGAAAAAATATAGTAAATACATTCAGGAAACAACTAATGGATTTCAAGAAGCTAGAAAAACTAAATATGGAAATGAAAAGAATACTCAAACAGAAATAACGCCTGAATTTTGGGAGGAGTTTGAAAAGAAATCAAAAGAGCTAGGAATTGACCTTGTAGGATATACGCCTATTATTGAAGATTTTATCTTTTATAATCTTAAAGTCTTTGGAAAAAATGCAATCGTTTTAGGTATGGAAATGGTTTGGGATGAAATAAAAACGGCTCCAAGTATTAATTGCAGTATTGAGGCTTTTCGAGTTTATTCTGAGTTAGGGAATATAACGATTCAACTAACAGAATATTTAAAAGAAAAAGGATATAAAAGTGAAGCACATCACCCATTTGGAGGAAAATTTTTATTCCCTCCTCACGCTGTTGCTGCAGGACTAGGAATTATGGGAAGGAATGGTCTCGTAATTACACCTGAGTTTGGACCTCGACAGAGATGGGCAATTATATCCACTGATGCGGAATTACCTACCCGAACAAAAATCGATTTACAAGCTTTAATTGATTATTGTAAAGACTGTGGGGCTTGTGTTAAGGGCTGTAAGGGAGGTGCTGCTTTTGAAGATCCAATTTATCATGAGAATTCTCCTGTGATAACTCATATTGACCGGTCTAAATGTATCGAAAGTCTAATAAATAATAACTATTGTTCTTACTGTCTAAAAGTCTGTCCTCAGGGCAACCCCAAAACTAAATAATAAAAGTTTTTCATAATCAAAATATAATCGTCATATTCAAAATAAAAATACCATTTTAAATAAACAACAAATTACCTAAATTTCCGGATATATAATGACTGAATCTAAAGAAAAAATTGAAGGAGATAAAATCAAAAGTGCAGAATCTATAGAAACCTTAAAAAGAGTAAATTCTGCAGCAAATTATTGCTATAATTGTAATCGATGCAATAATGTCTGCCCGACTGCTTTTCTAAACATTTTCTACCCTCGCAGTTTAATTACAGATCTTACTTTTCTTACTCCTGAAGAGGCATTGGAAAGAAATGATATATGGAAATGTCTAACATGTGGATTGTGCTCAATTTATTGTCCAATGACTAAGGAAGAGATTGGAGTTAATTTTAACAAAATTATTAAAGATTTGCGTACACTCACCTCTGATTATGAACCATTAAAAGAGACACTGTTAAGTTGTAATCATGATAGGGTTTATTCGAGCCTACCGAAATTAATGGCTGAAGATAAAATAAAATTTACGAATAAAATTGGATTTTTAGAAGGAACTGGTTTGAATACAACTGATAAAGGTGAAATTGGTTACTTTATGGGATGTGTCCCCTTTTTAACTGGTACTGCTCCTTGTGTTGTAGGATGTCCTGCCGGAGTGGATGTTCAAGGGTATGTCTCGTTAATATCAGAAGGAAAATTTCAAGAATCTATAGATCTGATAAGAGATAAAAATCCCTTGCCATATTTATGCGGAAGAATTTGTACAGCCCAATGTGCTTTAAATTGCAATCGTCAATACTTTGATGATCCAGTAGCGATTCGGGAACTTAAACGGTTTGTATCTGATTGGGAAGCTTCGCATCCTAACCAGAGCAAAATAAAACCTGTACCCCAAACAAAGGAAAAAGTAGCGATTATAGGTGCGGGACCAGGAGGATTATCTGCTGCATATTTTCTAGCAAGAATGGGATATAAACCGACAATTTTTGAAAAAGGAGATAAAATTGGTGGCGTAGTTAGATATGGAGTACCACAATATAGACTCTCTGACGAGGCGCTTGATCATGATATTGACTTTATTAAGAGTATGGGTGTGGAAATAATACTAAATAAAGAGTTCGGACCTAATTTCACATTAGATGATATCTGGAAGGAAGGGTATAAAGCTGTTTTTATAGCTGTAGGCCTATATGTACCAAAGACGCTAAGACTTGAAGGTGAGGCCTTACCCAACGTACATGTCGCTCTTGATTTTCTTTTGGACCGTAAATATAAATGCACAGAAAATCCAGAAGAATTTAAGGGAAAAACTTTTGGTATAATTGGAGGTGGAGCTGTTGCTGTAGATGTTGGTGAAACCGCAGTTAGGTTGGGGGCAACCAAAGTCGATTTTGTTGATATTTTAACAGAAGAAGCGCTAAAGAATGTTCTTAAAGACTTACATGAAGCCGAAAGAGAAGTAATGGAATATCATTTTGAAACATCAACCCTCAATATTACTAAAGAACCTAAGGGTAAATTAGCTTTGAATTGTTATAAGATTGAATGGGGAGATCCTGATCCCAAAACAGGAAGACGAGCATTGAAAAAAATAGAAGGTTCTGAGTTCAAAATTGTTGTTGATCATATAGTTATAGCAATTGGTCAAGGACTTGATCCAGAACCATTAAATACCGCAACCGACAATAAATTAACAATTGAAAGAGGAAAGATTGTTGTTGATGATTTAACTTTTGAGACCGGTATACCAGGAGTTTTTGCGGGGGGTGATATCATTTATAACTCATTAATGTGTGCTGTTGATGCCATCGGGGATGGAAGAGAAGCTGCTTTTACAATTGATCGTTATCTGCGAGGTTTCGACTTAAAAGAAGGAAGAATAAGAAAAAATGATTTGAAGCGTTCAACAATTCCGAAGAAGTATATACTCACACAATCATGCCAAGAAATGAACTTTATGCCGAGTTCTGAAAGATTAGTTTGTTTTGATGAAATGGAATTAGGATTTTCAGAAGGACAAGCGAAAAAAGAGGCAAATCGCTGTTTAAATTGTAATTGTTGCTGCAATTCAGATCAAATTCCTGAAGATTTTGAAAAAGCGCTTGATGATTCTGGTGTTATGATATGTGACTATGGAAGTCAGGATAATTGGCGTTCATTAAATGCTCCCGATTATTTGGAAATCCCAAAAAGAGTAATAGGGATATTAAATCAACATGATATAACTCCAGTGGTATTGTCAAGAGAAAAATGCTGTGGTCATGACAGTCTTTGGCGTGGGGATGTAGATACATTCAAAAATCTAGCAGAATATAATGTAAAACTTTTCAAGGAAGCAGGAGTCAAAACTCTTATTTTTAGCTGCGCTGAAGGATATTATACCTGGAAAAAAGAATATAAAAAGCTTTTCAAGGGAAAAGATGATTTTGACTTTGAGATTTATCATATATCTGAATATATTCTAAAAGAAAAACTCTTAGAAGATATGTCATTTCCAAGCTTGGATAAATTGAGGGTTACTTATCATGACCCCTGTAGACTTGGGAGAATGAGTAAGGTTTTTGATGCACCACGTGAGGTACTAAAACAAATCCCATCAATAGAATTAGTTGAAATGGAAGATATTATGCAAGATGCTGATTGTTGTGGTGTTTCTGCTTACATTTCATGTAATCAAGATTCTAAAAAACTTCAAGAGAAAAAAATCCTCCAAGCAATAAAAACTGGAGCAGAATATTTAGTTACAGCATGTCCAAAATGTATCGCTCACCTTAATTGTTATCTAAATGAGAACCGAGAATTAAAAGAAAAAATTAAGGTTATTGATATTGTAAGTCTCATTGGAAAATTACTGTTTTTAGTTTAAAAATCCCATATTTCTTTTTAATACTTTAATACTCACTAATTTTTTTAAGTTAAGCTTACACATTTTAAAGAAGCAGTTTTTCTAAGTTAACAAGTAACCTTTAAAATTTTGGTATTTTATTTTTAATATCTACAATCAAATCAAAATATATTGATTAAATTTTATAGTGAAAAACATGAGTAAAACTAAGGAAGTACAAGTTCCGGATACTGTTAAAGGCTTTACCCAAGTAAGACTAGACGTCAATCTATCCGATGGAAAAATTAGTAAGTCCAAATTATCTAATGAATTTTGTCGCGATTGGATAGGTGGTTATGGTTTTGGTGCAAAAGTATTATGGGATGAATGCCCTGCTGGAGTAGATCCGTTAAGCCCTGAAAATGTTTTTGTATATGCTCATGGTCCTTTTCCAGGGACGATTTTACCAACATCTAGTAAATATGGCGTTTTTGCTAAATCCCCATTAACTGGACAATTTGGTATGGCAATTTCTTCTGGTTCTGTGGGAGCTCAGGCTCGCCGCGCAGGGATTAACATGATAGTGATCAAAGGGAAGGCACCAGAACCTGTTTACATGGTTGTGGATGATGATGATTATTATCTAGTTCCATGTAAAGACACTCTTTGGGGAAAAGGATGCTGGGAAACAGAAGAACTTTTACGAGAAGAATTTCAAGATTATCGATTAGGAGTAATGGCAATTGGACCCGGTGGAGAACGTGGTGGTTTTATGGGATGTATTACTAATGATCGCAATAGACAGGCGGGAAGAACTGGAATGGGTGCAGTTATGGGATCGAAAAATCTTAAAGCTATATGCTTTAGAGGAACTAAAGGAATAAATGTAGCTCATCCTGTTGAGTTTTTTAAATTAGCAAAAAAATTGATAAAAGTTGCAAATGGACCTGCCACTGCCAAATATCGTGATTTAGGTACACCTGCAGGTATTACTAGTTATAATAAACTGGGAATGATGCCAACTTTTAATCATCGTGAAGGTACTTGGGATAAAGTTGATGATGGAACCTTTACTGGGGATATTTTAAATCAAGATTGGGTCGTGAAGAAAGTAGCATGCTCGCAATGTTCAATAGGTTGTGATCATATCACAAAAATACCCAAAGATCATCCACACTGGCCTAATCTCTACTCAAGTATCGACCAAGAATTATGTTATAGTTTTGGATCTGCATGTGGTAATTTTGATTGGCCGACTGTCTTTAAATGCGTTTCATTAACTGATGATCTTGGAATTGATGCAATAAGTGGAGGTGTAACCGCTGCAATGGCTTGCGAATGCTACGAAGAGGGAATTATAACAAAAGAAGATTTGGGATATGAATTACCTTTTGGATCTACAGTAAATCTAGTTAAATTTACTGAAGAAATGATTCTAGGTAAAGGATTTGCAGGAAAGATTTTTGGAGATGGAGTACGAGAAGCAGGAAAGCGATTAGAAGAAATGGGTAGAAAAAATGCTAGTTACTATGCAATGCATGTAAAAGGATTAGAGATTCCAGCATTTGATGTTCATGGTATGAGTACTTTTGCAGTAGGAATGAGCGTTTCTGTCAGAGGTGCGTGTCATTTAAGAAATGGATCGTATGGTCTTGATGCTAAAGGAAATTTCGATAGGTTCGGTTATGACAAACCTCTCGAAAGAGGTAAAGCAATAAAAGAATTGGAAGATATCTATGCGATAATAGATTCCTATATAGTTTGCAAATTTACAAGAGGTATCTATGAAAATGATGCTGAAATGGCAAAAGTATTTGAATTAGTAACGGGAATCCCAGTAACTGATGAATTTATTGCGCATAGAGGAGATGCTATTCTTAATCTCTCAAAATGCTTTAATATTCGAGAAGGATGGAAACGTGAAGATGACCGACCTCCAGAAAGATTTTTCAAACAACCTCATACTAAAGGACCTGCTAAAGGTGTGACATTAAAGGAAGACGGATATCAGAAGC
>JBHLNR010000297.1:1336-3185 GCA_048941385.1 Promethearchaeota archaeon | reverse complement strand
GAACTCCTTACCTCTCTCTTCGCCCCCTCTCATGACACGACAGCTAGGAATGGTCAGGAAATATGAAAATAATACTGGCCATCTCCTCACTTCCCATGATTTTTCAGCTTTAAAATCTGCAGATTAATCAAGTTATTTCCACATATCATTCGCAATTTTATTGGATTCAAGAAATCTAAATAATAACTCTGACTCAAAAGTTAGTTTAGCCTATGTCTTTCTATAAAAATTTATGGAAAACTTGAATAATTTATCAGATAAAAAATATAGACGTGCCGAATAAGTATCAGGAACATTTTTTCTAAAATTACTTAAAAACAGATAAAGACTTATTAATAATTTTTAAAAAATTTATAGACGTGTCTATTTTTAATTAAGATGTCTTAAAATTATTATTTTAAATTTATTATAAATAGACATGACTAAATTAATAATATTCTAGAATAAATTCGAACAGGTGTCTGATTCTATTTTTTCTAAGTTAATAATAATGATTAATTTCTATATACCCACAATAAAACCCTCACAAGGAAATAGTTCAAATAAATCGCTTACAGAAACTAAATTGGTTATCTTTATGAATATAACAAAAAACTAGATTGTGTACGGTTAGCTATTGTCAAAAATATAATTGAAATTCACGAAGAATCTATATTGATTTAGAGTGAATCTGAAGAAGGACTATCATTTTATTTGGAGGTTCCTTTGGAAGACGTGAATGTTTCTTATCTTATAACTATTTATTTGGTGACTTCAAATACGGACAGATTCCCTAGAATGCCTTTTATACTTGACAAGACATTTATACCAAGTTAGAGTGTGGAATAGGATTAAATTCCTGTTTGCGAATCGCATATTACAAATTGGGGAATATTGTTGTGAAAAAGTCCCAGAGAATGATATTAATTCTCTTATTGGCAACCTTATCGATCAACATCATAATAATATCAGAATTAATTGATTTTAAAGATATTATTGGTTCAGATCCGAAAGTAAAAGCGTTAGGAAGATCTATTCAAACAAGATTTAGGGAGGGAGTAATTAATTATGTCCCAGATAACATAAAACCACCCCCTTTGAATACAAATGAGATGTTATCAAGTACTCAGTCTTCTATTAGTTTAAATTCTAAATGGGCTGATGTAAGATTTGAATTTCGAAAAGCAATTATTATTCACTCGTCACAGGTAAAGGAAAATTTAACATCCTTTCCTGTCTTGTTAGATTTGTATGATAGTGATTTAAAAAATGTAGCTCAAGCAAATGGGAATGACATAATTTTCATGGATTGTTTCGGTAATAAATTAGATCACGAAATTGAGCATTTTGATCGTGATTATAATTCAACCCATTCTCATTTGGTTTCATGGGTTAAAATGAATCTCTCAAGCACATATGAGACTGTCTTTTCAATGTATTATGGAAATCCTTATGTTGACACCCAGGAAACTTCTGAAAATGTTTGGGATGAAAATTTTATTGGTGTCTGGCATTTTTCAGAGAAATCAGGGATACGTTACGATTCCACCAGAAATCACCATGATGGTGGCCCCCAAAATTTTGATAATGATGAAGCAACAATTGGTCAAATAAATGGGGCTGATCAATTCGATGCCGTAAATGACTATATAGATACTTATAAATATCCTTTTGAACTAGGCTTGGATGGGAAAAATCCAAAAACGATTAGTATGTGGGTTAACACAAAGGATTTCAATGAAGGAGGGATTTTTGAATTTGGACAATATGCTTCTATGAAATATCTAGCTATTAGAGCTAGTTCATCACCTAATGTTTGGAGTATAGATTGGGGAGGATTTAGCCATGATTTTAACATTATATCTCTCAA
>JBHLNR010000297.1:0-1326 GCA_048941385.1 Promethearchaeota archaeon | reverse complement strand
TTTGTTATAACTTATGAAGAACCGATAATTAACATCTATGGGAAAAGTACTGGAACTAAGATTCTTGAAACTCAAATTAGTAAATCAATCAATCTTAATATTGGCGATAAAGTAACTTTAAAGTTTGGGATGGCTAGTGATAATTTTTTCAATGGTACTATTGACGAAGTGCGTGTCTCAAATGTTGCACGTTCTGTCGCATGGATTAAAGCTGAGTTTTCTAATCAACGTGATCCTTCTAGCTTCTATTCGATCGGGGTTCAAGAAATGGACAAAATCCCTCCTCAAATTAATGATTTAGGAGTTGAAGACAAGGGAGAAGGTACGCCTATATTCTATGCCAATGTAACGGATGACTTATCTCCAATTAAAAACGTATTAATAGAAATAAACGGTTCTGTATATGATATGAAGCAAGATATAAGTGGATTGTGGATCTATCAATGTCCATGGGTGAACTTTGGTGAGTATTGTGAGTACCAAGTTGTAAATGCTTCAGATGCACATGACAATTGGTTAGTTTCGAAGAGTAAGATGATGTCCTATATATTTAATAAAGATACACTCCCTCCTGATGTTCTTCAATGGGAATATATTCTTGATACTCACTCTTTCGAGGCAAATGTAACAGACTACTGGGGAGAAATAGATACTGTTATAGTGAATGTTACAACCTATAACATCGCTGCTACAATGGTTCCCATCGCGATTGCTAGTAACAAGGTTTTTATTTATAAGAATGATACTCTCGAAATCCCTAATGGTCCAATGAAATTTCTTATATTTGTTAATGACACGAGTGGCAATAAATATTACTCCCCTCTACATTCAGGTTATGTATTAATAAATCATGCTCCCATTGTGAAGAATATTACCTTAAATCCCTCAAAATTGTATAGCAGTTCTATGATTGAACTTTCTTACGATTATTATGACGAAGACAGCCATGCAGAGGCGGGAACCGAAATCAGGTGGTATAAAAATAATGGAACAGGATTTTTACTCCAAAATGATTATAATGATGAAAGAATGATCCCCTCCTTTGCTCTTGTAAAAAATGATAAATGGTATGTCACAGTAAGGCCAAAAGATGGGGATTTATTTGGTGAAACAGTAAATTCTTCCGAATTAATTGGTACAGTGGTAGTACTTAATAGCCCTCCAGAGATAATTATTCTTGAAAATGAACATCCTGAATTTATTATTGAAGATCAAGATTTAATCCTTGAAAAGAGTTATTATCGTTTTACTGATAACGATGGTGATAGCGATCAGTCAATTATATTGTGGTATAAAAACGGGGTTTTAGAATCAGAGTTTACTAAT
>JBHLNR010000109.1:0-13109 GCA_048941385.1 Promethearchaeota archaeon | reverse complement strand
GTCAATTTACTCTATACTATCTATTTAAACATAGATCTATTTATCAAACCTATATATTCTAATTCTATATCTTAATGTAAAAGATTTAATAATGTTTAAATATAATACATTAATTACATCAATTAGACATATCTAAATTTTTAAATCTTAAAATTATAACCTTACATATAATTTTACCTATAATAAAAAATTTGCTTGAAAAATGGAGCCTATATTCGCTGCTTTATTATTAAGTGCTATTGCAGGATTGTCAACAACAATCGGAAGTTTTTTTGCTTTTTTTTTAGGTAAACCAAGTAATAGAGTTATTTCATTTATAATGGGATTTTCTGCGGGTGTTATGATTTTACTTTCCTTTATGGAATTATTACAGGAAGGGATAAATACAAACGGCATTTTTGTAGGGATTATGTTTTTCCTTTTAGGTATAGGATTAATGCTCTTAATTGATATGGGCGTTACCCATTATTATGAGTATGAAGATGATTCTTGTGTCGATGATAATGTTAAATTATCTAGAAGTCAGAGATTTGGTCCAAGACACGGTCGCCGATATCGACATCGACATCGTAATACTCTCTCTCAACAATCACAACTAAGAAAAACTTCAATACTAGTAACCTTGGGTGTTTTTATACATAATTTTCCTGAAGGTATGGCAACTTTTATTGGCACTCTGAAACAGTTTGAATTGGGGGTATTAATCACGTTAGCCATTGCACTACATAATATCCCTGAGGGAGTTGCTGTCGCTGTAACTGTGTCTACATGCAATGATAGCAAACTAAAACCATTTCTTTGGTCTTTTATATCGGGCATTAGTGAACCTTTAGGGGCAATAATTGTCGGATTATTCCTTTTTCCTTTTATTAATGATGAAGTATTAGGCGCTATGTTGTCTGTTGTCGGAGGATTTATGATTTATATATCATTAGACGAATTGTTGCCGATGTCCCGATCATTGGGAAAAGAACATCTTTCTATTTTAGGAATATCTGCTGGAATGTTTGTAATGGCAATTAGTTTAGCTATTCTATAGAGAGATTAAATAAACACTTAGCATTATTGTAAAAAATATTCTTATAAAAAGTTTTAGATAACTCTAAATCTAATAATCCTCTAGTAGAACGCTCATATTCATATGGAATATTTGGAAAATCTGTTCCAAACAATATTCGATCCTGATAGGAGACTAAGTCATCGGATTTAGGACGTCTCACCTTCCTTTCAGGAAATATATTACCCGGGATATAAATCATTGTGGTATCCAAATATAAATTCTCATACTTATCCAATAGATTTAGAAATTTCTTATATTCAAACGCTCCCATGTGAGGTACAATAACGTTCATATTCGGATACTTTTCCATGAATTTTATAAAATACTTATATCCAACGTACTCATTTCGAATAGGTGCAGTTCCTATATGAACACAAAGCCATTTTCCTCTATCAACTAAAAGATCATATATTTCATACATCCTCTCATCATCTAAATAAAAATTTTGAACAAGAGGTTGGATTTTAATTCCATAAAAATTGTATTCATCGAAGATCTTCTCAATATAATCCACCTTATCTTTATCATCTGGCCAAACACAACCAAAAGGTATGACTCTTTTATCTTTTTCGCTGAATTCCTTTACCCACTCATTTATATAATCAGCAATTCCTTCTTTGTGGGCATAATTATATGCTGTAAAGGCTTTTACATTCTGTGCTTCTAGAACCTTTACTAAATCCTCAATTTCATATTTGTATCTGATTGACCACCCTTTGGTATTTCCTCTTTCATCCGTCTGTTCAAAGAATCTCCATATTGCATCAAATATTTGAGGAGGAAAAAAATGACAATGAGCATCAATAAAATCAAAATCTTTATGAGTAAAACGCATTAAAAAGAAGAATATGAGGAACCTTATAAAAATTTTATAATTCAAAATCTACTCTTATGAATTTATTGACGAGACAGGAAGTCGAATTGAGCCGAATTATATAAAAATAAGGTGAGAAAAAAGTTTTTGTTATTATTCTTTAACTTTTCTCAAAATCGAACTGAGTTCTGTTTTTAACAAATCTCTTATTGCTACACGAATCACTTCAGAGCGATTGGGATATAAATTCATGTTAACTAATTCTTCTATTCCTGAGAGGTAGGCTTCTGGGATATGGCATGTTATTAACTTCATATTTTTTTCTTAAACCCCTTTTTGTTTAAACTTGTTTCGTTAATGTTTTGAAGCTTACAAAGATATATAGTTGTATATAATACCACGATAATATAGTCGTAACCTTGCTCTTTTAACACATAAAACTTGTTTGAAAAGAAGTAATATAAGAAAAAAAAGTATTATTCGCTTTTACTTTGCCTTCGCTGTTAAATAAAATAGGCTGAAATTAAAAAGATCTTCATTTTAACACTAATTTATATTCCTTCATTTTCATTATTAGTTTAAATCTTAAATATTAATATTACAGCAATGATTAGCGAAGATTGTCTTATTTTTTATGGTTTTTCTCCAGAAACTACAAGATTTCGGAAAGTTTTTAAACAAATCTCTAATTTTGTAAAGAATAAAATGGAAATGGATCGTTTTGGTAGATTTAATTTCATCTTATATCTCGAGAATGGCCCAAATTATTTAGATCAGTTTACTCTCAACTCAGAATATCTCCTAAAGACTTTAAAATTATTAGGTAATGATATTATAAAAGCTAATAGTGCACAAGGTATTCTAATTGGTCTTTCTCTACTTATTGAAAATTTTAAAAAAAGCTCCAAAAAATTGTTTAGATTATTAATTCTATTAGACACCAGCACTTCTAAAATTCCTCCTTATGAATTTTCTTTAATAGAAAAATTAATTAACGATTTTCGAATTTTTCCATTTTATATAGATATAATTAGCCTACAAATACAAAATGATGAAGATCTTGGACTTTTAAAAAAAATCGCTAATTCCTGTAATGGAGAACTTTATCAGATAAAAAATGTTGAGGATCTGGATCCCTTAATAACCACACTTGCTAAAAAAAAATTTGCTCTGGAATATTTATACTCAAGATTTAATTTAAAAAGAGACTTGGGAGAAACCCAATCAGTCTATCTCAATTTAGCAGACAAACTTAATGTTTTTCATGAAAGTGCTATTTGTTCCATATGTTCTCAAGAAGATACAAAGGGTATTATGCAATGTCCTTCATGTGGAATCTTGGCACATAAAAAATGTTGGGCTCTATGGGCAATAAATTTGAATAGGATTATGCCCCATATTTTTAGATGCCCTAATTGCTTTTATTTACTGAAACTTGATAGGGATTTTGTAATTGATGTTCAATTTGAGACTAGTCCTTCAGTTAAAAAATTAACTGTAATAAAAGAGAAAGATATCAAGGAATACTTACTAGAGTCTAATATTGAATCTAAGGTTATAACAGCAGAGGATAATATGGTTGCGGAGATTAAAGCAATAATTAACTCAAAGAAAATTACTTCAGAAGTTAAACAACATGAAAAACAAAAAGAATTCATTCAAACCGTTAATATCTGCCCTATTTGCAATAATATTATACCAGATAATGATAAATATTGCTCTGTATGCAATTTCTATCTCTCGTAAAGGTAAACTTCACTAGTTTAATCTTATCAGGCACTCGTTCAATTACCTCAATCATTATAGGTAAAAAAGAAAAAGAAATCGAAAAGCCTAAATTTTTTTTTTATGAATTCCTCCCAACTTCTTTTTAGTTTTTTATAAAATTCTTAAATCTAATAAAAAAACTTTTGGGTCACCTAATATCATCTGGACTCATCTCTTTCCCTTCAACAGACGATTTAAGTGCTGCAAGTGCGAATTTCATGACATATTTGCCTTGTTCTCCAGTGAGCACAGGTATTCCATCATTTTTTATAACATCAATAAAATTTTTTGTAGAATTGATAAAACTATATTTCCAATCTCGTTCCATATCTGAGTATGATTCAATTCTACCATCTCTAAATATTGCTATAGCTGGAAAAATTTCTGATTCAGACATAACATTTCCCCCTGCTGTTGCTTGATTAATCCACATCACACCTTTTGACCCAGTTAAAGCGATGAAATCATCCTCATCATAATACAGACTAGGTAAATACATATCTGGTAAATAATTATATTCCATACTTCCGTATTTTTGTACAAGAGCTTCCTCAGGAGTTTTATATTTCCACATCAGATACGCGGGTAAATCCATAATTTTCCTATCAATCCAAGAATATACTTTTTCTATTTTTTCTTCAATAAAGTGTAACGCGAGCCAGAATTTATGAAATCCATCATCAAATACACATGGAGATCCGACTTCCAAACCCCCCCCACAGGTTTTTGCATCAAACCTCCATTTCCATGCACCTACTGGAACCTTCCATCCTCCACCTCCAAAAGTTACTAGGGTTTTAATATGAATAGAATTAACTTCACCAATGACTCCTTCTTGAATTAATTCCTTTGCCTTCATTATTGGTGGGTAGAATGTGAAATTCTCATAGATTTTTAGTTTCACATTGTTTTCCTTACAAGCGTTAATCATCTTATCGCACTCTTCGATGGTATTTGCCATAGGTTTTTGAACACTTATCCCTTTCAATTGTTTCTGAGCTGCGTAAACAGTTACCTCGCTATGTAAATGATGAGGTAGTAAGATTTCTACAATATCCAATTCTTCAGTATCAAGCATTTCTTTATAGTCTTTAAAAGCTTTAGCAGTGGAGCCTAATTTATATTCCTTTATTTTCTGTGCTGCAAATTTCTTTTTCTTATCACATAAACATGTGATTTCAACATCATCATTATTAAAATACCCAAGAACATTGAGGTCAAAAATTCTTCCACAACCAATTATTCCTACTTTTAATTTTTCCATAGTATTTCGATACTAAAAATATCTGAATTACTTAGGAAAATAAAATAAAAAAAAAATAGTTTTTTAAAATTTGGTTATACTAATTCGTTTTCTACTCTTTAAGTTCTGGGTCCTTTGTTTTAGCGGGTTCAGATCCCGAGGGATATATATTTGTTATATCGCGTGGCGTCGTATTATAACCATTCTTTTTCATCTTCTCAAATAGTTTTTGTTTATTACTTTCAACACACATTTCCATCACTTCTCCTGCAAGAAGCACATAAGAAAATGCTGTCAAAAATGGGATACCCCCAAAAAAGACTACTATAATAAGCACCCCAAAAACCATCATAAACGGCTCACCTTCTCCAAAAAATCCAGAAAAATCAACAGTGGTAAGAAATGTGCTAAATGTAAGTATAGCAGAAAGTCCAGCTATTCCTTTCACAATTGATTGAGCCCAAATACTTACAGGTTCTATATCTGCGGGTTGACGGTATTTTTTATGTTCGCGATAATATACAACTCCTGCGTCATCAAGTAAGAAATTTCCAGCAATAAAAAATGAAAATATTAAAAACGATAAGATCATTGGTAGTACGCAACAAAGCATATATCCCATCATAAAATTAAAGAATTCTGTACCTCCAAAAGTTTCAAATGTCTTAGGGTATCCAAGATATTCAGAAAGTACATCATAGCTATAAAACCCAACAGAAATTGAAAGAAGTAAGGGTAAAATTAATCTCTTGAGTTGGATAACAAGCCCTATATCCTTTCTTTCTTTCATATCCAAAATAAAAATTTCATTTCTATACCCTCTGGATACTTTAAAGAACAGATCCCTCAATTTAACAAAAACATAAGCAAATTGAGGGGCGAGGCGATTATATAAAGCAGCTGTCAAGGGTAATGTACCGTACCATGTAATAATTACAATTAAGAATACAATTACAATATTCGTGTTATTGGTACCTAAAATTAGAGTATTGTTAAAAATGTTCATTAATATTAAAAAGAGTAAAAAGGTCATTGTAATTAATGCAATTGCGAGAACATTTACAGCAACAGTGAGTTTGTGCTCCTTAATATTACTACGTTTATAGGTTAAATGCCTTCCTTTTAGAATAATTATAACAATTCCCGCGACTAATAATATTACTAGTATAATGAATAACGGTAATCCTAAAGGAAAAACAGGTGATAACCATAGTCCCTTTGGATCTCTTGTGGAAATTGCAACTACTCTATCATCGCCGGCAATGACATAATCTTTTTTCCCATCTCCATCAAAATCGCTTACTGTAATTAAAGAATCGGGATGAAATTCTGTATTAATGACAGAAATCTCTTTTCCAGTTACGGGGTTTATAATAATAAAACGAGCTACTTCATTAAATGCTAAGATAGGACGAAATCTTTTAAAATAAATCAATTCATCTATAGAATCACCACTCATATCCTCATTCAAAACAAACACTCCATCTTCATGGTCCCCCCCTATTTTAGTTTTTTCCCATATTGGTTCCTCAAAAACAGGTCCAATTCTATATACACGCATTATCTGTTCTTCAGGTGAATCTACTGCACTCACAAATCTTATATTTAATAGAAAATAGATGGCATCAGTTTCATTACTGTGAATTTCATCCATATCTACTTCATGAATTGAATAAATTGAAACTAATTCATCAATATTAAATTGTCTTAATACTGCTCCTGAAGAACCATCCATTAGAATCATAGTACCATTGCTATATAAAAATAATATTTCTGAAAAATAATCTGAATTGATATCTTTAACGATTTCATATTCGACAATGTATTCAGTAAGAGTTAGATTATAAATTGGATTAAGAAAATTAGTCTCGCTGGTATTTAGAAGGATTAGGGATCTCTCATCAATAAAAAGAGCATGAGGTTGACCGACATAATGTAGTGATTCAAGACTAGGAGTTTTTGATTGACTCCAAATAGATCGGTTGGAGATATAAATACTATTAGTCTTTGTTCCATTAATAAAATAACTTGTAATATTAAATTCATGCTGAATATCCCAACGGTCTTCCCATGGATTATAAACTTCATATTCTTTAGCTTCTAACAGAATTAAATCTTCATGGTCATCTCCTATATTATCATCTACAACCATTAAATCGTGTACATAGAAATTAGTAAAATCAAATTCATACCCCAATAATTCCTTACCGCTAGTTCCATTAAGTAAATGATTTGAATTCATATTTGGTATAATTTTTGGATTATAATGACCATTAGATTCTTGCATTTCTGGTTCTATAGAACCCTTGCTAATAAAATAGTCAATGGTTCCATCACCATTAACATCCATTATAGGAAATACTTTTCTCACAGGACCATCATATTCTTTTTCCCATAATAATTCTCCAGTATCACCTTCAAGGCAGAAAACTCCCCCGTATTGTATATTTGGGTATCTTTCTGGTTCATCTGTACCACGGATATACGCATAAGCAATAATGTCGTTTTGACCATTTTTATTCACATCATCTGTCTGAAAGGTTTCTGTTCCTAAAGGATAAATGTCCCTAATTTCTTCCCATGCCCAACCGGGTTGCAGTTCCATCTGAGTCATAAATACAATACCCAAAACTGCAAATACTATAAACGAAACAGCCAAGAGTACAAGATTTAAAGGACGCGCTTCTCCCTCGTTATTTTTTCTTAACTTCATTGTAAAAATCTACAAGTTTTATTGAGATTTAATTAATTAATATAACAATAGACGTCGATATAATAAACTTTAGGTTATATTGATTACTCTTTAAAACTAACTCGTTGAGGATTAGATTAAAAAATAAAAAAAAATATTATTTATTGGGGTGCTTTAGAAGTAGTGTTTCAGCTCTCTTCTAAAACACTCCGCCTTAAATTCAATTATATTGACTAACTTTCACTTACATCTATTTTTTTCGGTGGTTTCTTACCAAATGTTACCTTTAAGAGTCCATTAGCCATTTTTGAGACTATAGTATCTGTATCTGCATCAGTAGGCAATGGGATATCCATGTTTACATCAATAAATGTAAAACCTTTCCAGAACAATGGGCTATGCCAATCGTGATGCGATTCTTCCTTTTCTTCCTTTTCTTCTTCTTTCACCGTTTCTCTTTCAGGGATCCTTGGTTTTTCCGCCTTAATATTAAGGTGTTTATTTATTAATGATACTTTAACTTCTTCCTTAGTGCGACCAGCTAATGGTACAGTAATGAGATAGCTATCTCCAAGGTCTTCCATATTATATGGTATGTGACTCCCAAAAAAACCTCTCATGAAATGTTTTGCCATTCGCTTCATTTTATGGATCTGTTGAGGAGTAAATGAAAAACAGCCTACCATGCCTCTTCCATGTGGATGATGGTGTTGACCACTCGGGTTTTCATTACACATTTTTTTAACCTCTTTATTTTAAATAATTGTTTTAATTAATTAGGAATAGAAGTCATCATCGTAGATTTCAATAGGTTTAGATATTTCTTGACGTTCTTTCTCAATATTAGTAATAATTGATTTATATTTCGCGATTTGTTCATCAATCAGTTTCAATCGTTGGTTAAGTTCAATTTTAGAAGTCTCCAGTCTTTTTATTACACTTCTGATATGTTCCTGATTTTTGAGAGATAAATCGGATTCATTAATTTCCATGTGCCTATGGTGAGGGAAACTACAGAACATTGTTTCTACGTTTCTTTTAACTCTTGGAAGATCTCCAATAAGAGTAAATATAGAATCCATAAATGAATACATACTTGGGTAAATTTTATTACTTAACGTATTTTTAAGAACTTCAACACCCTCTGTGGTTATGTGATATCCCTTTTTAACTCGTTTTGTATCTTCTATCTCTTCTATCCTTACTAATTCTTTTTTTGCCAACTTTTCTAATATAGGGTATATTGATCCTGCAGTTCCTCTCCATAATCCCCGAGGTTTACTTGAAATTTTTTGGATTATATCATATCCCGTAATTCCTGCATTGTTCTTTATTATCTTTAGAACTAATATCTCTAAACCTGTTATTTCTCCTGTTCCATGTTTTGCAAAAATTGTTATCACCTAATTATTAATATATATCGTAATCGATATATTTGATATATATCGGATTCGATATATAAACTTGTTGGTCGATCATATATTAAGAGTCAAAAATTTTGTAATATGATTATGCCAATCTTAGGAATAGAATATAAAAAATGTGTTAATTGTCTAGAGTGTATTAAAGATTGCCCCACTCAAAACTTTTCGTTTGTAGAAAATCAAGAAAAAATATTTTTTGATGGTTCAAGATGTATTCTTTGCGGTCACTGCATAGCTGTTTGTCCTGAAAATGCAATTCTCTATAAGGAAATGAGAGATGAGGCATTAGAATTTAATAAAAGTAAAGATCCTAGCACCTTAATTTCATATGAATTGCTTCATCGCTTTTTACGTGTTAAAAGGTCAATTAGGCAATATCAACCCAATAAGCTACCAATGGATGTACTTCATAAAATAATAAACTCAATGAGATATGCACCAACAGGGGCAAATATGCGTTCTTTTAAATGTCTAATAATTAGTAATGATGAGAAGAAGAAATTACTAACTGATGCAATAATTAATGCATTAGAGTCAGGAGATACAAGAGAAAAGTTTACCGCTATACGAGTTAAAGGTTTTGATCCCATTTTTTTTAATGCTCCTCACATACTTATTTTTTATTCCAAAAATCCTTGGGATACTCGAAATGTTACTATTGCTATGACATATGGTATGTTAAGTGCTCAATCATTGGGTTTAGGAACATGTTGGATTGGATTTGCTCATGGAGTCCTCCAGGATCATCCAGCAATAGCAAGAAAATTTATTGGAATTGAGACGTATGTTCTTGGTGTAATGACTCTTGGATATCCTGCGGTAAAATATTTCCGCGCCCCACCGCGACCTTCAATAGAAATCAATGAGTTATAAAGTTAGTACATATCTTAAAACTATAAAAAGGATCTGAATCTCCTATTATTAATTATGCCTATAATCGGAATAGATTATAATAAGTGTACTATATGTAAACAATGCATTATTGAATGCCCAACAACTAATTTTGCTTTAGATAATGAAAAAGAAGAAGTAGTGTTTAACCCTAAAAGTTGTATCATATGTGGTCATTGCATTGCCATTTGTCCTGAAGACGCAATACTCTATGAAGATATGAAAGGCAAAGTTTTAGATATTGAAGACCCAACTAATTTAATATCCCAAAATGCTATTCATAATATCATTGTTTCTAAAAGGTCAATAAGGAGATACAAAAACAAAGAGGTTCCTCAAGAAATTTTAGATAAAGTTATAAATTCAATGAGTTATGCTCCAACAGCTATGAATTTGCGGACATTAAAGTGTCGCCTAATTTCAGGAGCTCAAAAAATTAAGGAATTTAGTGAACGAATAATTGACACAATAGAACCAGAAAATGAAAGAGATGAATATAAGAAGAGATTAGAAGAAGGTAAAAACCCTTTTTTCTACAATGCACCTCATATTCTTTTGCTCCATTCTAAAGATGGGTGGGGTTTAATTAACGCTACTATTACAATAACATATGCTATGTTATACGCAGAGACTTTAGGTTTAGGATCATGTTGGATTGGTGGAATTCAGCGATATCTAGCTCAGAATAAGGAAAGAACAAAAGCAGTTCTTGGGATTTCTGACAGAGTTTGTGGAATTATGATTCTTGGATATCCTGCCGTGAAATATTATCGAGCACCGCCTCGCGCTCCACTAAGGGTTAAAATTAATATGTAAAATTACTTTATAATAACACGAAATTTTGGAAAAACAGATTATTTTATAGCTTTTAAAAATTTGAGAAGATTATGCTAGCACAATTATCTGCATTTGAATTTTTTTATGGAAGCTTTACCTTTGCCTCTGTAATTATATCTACAATTTTAGGATTGTTTATTGGATTAAAATATAGAGAGCATAAAAGAGTAGAACTTCTATTAGTGGGAATTACATGGATATTATTAGCGAGTCCTTACTGGTCAGATGCGATACAATTCCTTTTGATAACAATAGGCGAGATTGAATTGAACTCACCTCTTTACTTCTTTTTAGCTAACGCCTTTATTGCTCCAATTCACATTACTTGGGCTTTAACTTTTACAAATCTTCTTTTTAAGCAATACAAAAAGCAAATTATGCTTTTTTTTATTATTGAGGCAGTTATTTTTGAAATTTCATTTTTAAGTGTCTTTTTCATTGACCCTTACTTAATTGGTGATCAAATAAGTGTATTTGTAGTAGAATGGGCAATTTGGGTGCAAATATATCTACTATTTTCAATTCTCCTCTTCCTTGTTACTGGTTTTCTATTTACCAGAGCAAGTCTTAAATCTATTGAAGAAGAAATCAAGTTGAAAGGAAAATTTTTATTAATTGCGTTTATATCGTTTACGATAGGAACCCTTATCGATGTTATTGCAGCTGACAGTCCTACTGAAATAACAATACTCCTTGCAAGAATTTTTGTTATTTTCAGTTCGGTGTGCTTTTACATAGGATTTACCTTACCAAAATTTATCAAGGATATATTCATAAAATAACTTCTTTTTTTTCTACTTATCTTACCAAGATTAGAATCATGTCATCCTAACTTCGCCTGAATATTTCATGGATATTGTGAACATTTCGTGAAACTCAGCTTTCACGAACATTCTTTCAATTCATCTTTCTAAATTTATTACTACAATCTCTCCAGAAGCACATAATTTATTTTGATAGTAAAGAGAACAAGAAACTGTTATCTTCGACTTTTTCATTTCTTTTACTTTTGCTCGTAAAGTGACAGGTTTTCTTGTTCTTGCTGGACGAAGTAGCTTAATATTGATTGAACCTGTAGCGTATTTAAGAAAAGGTTCACTCCCTAACTCTCTCTCTGCTGCTTTATACGCAGCAGCTACAGCAGTATTTGTACAATGACAATCAATTATGGTGGCAATAATCCCCCCACACAAAGCCCCCATGTAGGCTTCATGATACCTCTCTGGTTGCCATATACATACAGCTTCTTCACCTTCCCAATAGCTTTTTATCTGTAAACCATGTTCATTATTTCGACCACAACCCCAACAATTAGAGCCCCATTCTGGCCACACATCTTGAAATGCTTTATTCTCTATTTTGATTTCACCCACGTTAATTTTAGTTTATATAAGTGAATTTCATTAACAATTGTGTAAAAAATAATGTAAAGAATTAATTTAAGATTTGCGGAAAAAATTACTCATATTTAATAGATTAAAAAAACTTAACGAAAAAATTTATTGATTCTTTTTTGCTTCTAATTTAGGTAGTTTCACTTCTCTTAACTTTTTAAAAGCCTTTAACCTTTTACTTTCTTTTTGTTTTTCATTTTTTTTTGTATTTATAACTTCTGATTCAACAGATATATCCTGAGATAAATTATTTTTTAATTTCTCCGCTAAACTCCCTAATTTATTAGCAGTAGCAGAGATTTCTTCCATTGATGCTGTCTGTTGTTCCGCAGATGCACTTATTCCTTCTATAGACTGTGTACTTGATTCCAGTCTCCTAAGAATATCATTTATTTCTGATCCTGTACTACTAACAGATCTTTTTGATAAATCAGCCAATTTTCTTACTTCATCAGCAACTACTGCGAATCCTCTGCCATACTCCCCTGCTCGACCAGCTTCAATACTAGCGTTTAATGCTAATAAATTTGTTTGGTCAGAAATAGATACTATTAGCTCTATAATTTTTTTAATTTTTTGTGAAGAAAGCATTATATTTTGGCTATCCTGTACAACTGATTGTGTTGCTGAGGCAATTTCTTCAGAAGCAGCATTAACTTCGCTTACACTTGCTGCTAATTCTGTAGCTATGTTAGAGACATCAATAGAACTTACTTTTCCAATATTAATGACGTTTTCTAACGTATTATATTGAGATTTAATTATCTTTGTGGTATAGTAAATTAAATATACCGCCAATGGTATGCTTACACCCATAAGAATGAAAGTCATAAAAATACTTTCTGCGATTACTGAATTTTGCAGGGAACCCGACAATGCTACAAATCCAAACATTATTGACATCAAACTCGCAACTCTAAACAATATTCTATTGTTTTCATTTCTGAAAACAAATCTCCATAGTAAGATAAGTGCTACTACAGCTAA
>JBHLNR010000108.1:0-13196 GCA_048941385.1 Promethearchaeota archaeon | reverse complement strand
ATGGTTTAGAGGAGAATTAAAAAATTTCTAATTAAATTTAATCATTCCTAGTTAATGTCATATCATGAGTTGAATGATCATAAACATTATATCATAAATGAATTAAGAAGTAAAAATTAGTTGCAATCTTGGGATCATTTAATTAATTGAAATATGAAAAATAATATTTATTGAATAAGAATTAAAATTGTGAGTTTTATGGGCTAAAGAGTTAAAAATTATAATTTAAAAGAAAAATTTTAATTAGTTCTGTTTATTTATAATCACAAAATAAAATAAATTAAACTATAAGTCTTGGTGAAATAAAATTTCTCAACAAATAATAGTTCCCGGAGCAGCCTCTCTAGCTATCAAGTGCAAAGACGGGGTGGTTTTAGGAAGTGATAGACGAGCAACATGGGGATACACAGTTACAAATAAATCTACAAAAAAAGTTTTTAAGATAACAGAATATATAGGAATGGCATGTTATGGGTTAATTGGAGACTTCCAAATTCTAACAAAAATACTCCGAGCACAAGCAAACTTATATTTACTAGACGCAGGAGAGCGCATTTCGACAAAAAGTATGGGAAAAATGGTATCAAACTATCTATATTCAAGGAAGATGATGCCACTTTTAACTAATCTTGTTGTTGCAGGAATGGATTTGGGAGGACCTGAATTATATACTTTAGATGCGATTGGAAGTTTGATGCCAGATGATTACGGTGCTGCCGGAACGGGGATGTTACTATCTTACGGAATTCTTGAAGCGGAATATAAACCAGGGATGACTGTTGCTGCGGGAGAAAAGTTAGTGGAAAAGACGATCAGAAGTTCTCTTTCTCGAGATGTAATGTCTGGTAATGGAATTGATATTTTAACCATTACTGAAGATGGATCAAAAGAGAAGTATTTAGAGGTTAAGGAATTAGGGGAATAGCCTTTCTAACTCTTTTTATTATGATTACCAATCTATATTATAAACATTAATAATTTATTGTATGATTTCTTCTTTTTATTATGTAATAGAATCCATAGTAGGGGCTAAATATTTTGAACTTAACTAATAACATTTTCGCTGATCTCAAAGAAGTAAAAACTTTTTCTAAGGATGAAATTATCGAAATTAAGAATAGCTTAACAAAATTCAAATCTAAGAAGGTAGAAGAATCAGAAGTTACCGATTATATCAAATCAAAACTAAATTTACCCTCTTCTAATTTGGATTCATATTCTAAGTATTTGGATGATATATCTGATTTCCTAAATGAGTATATAATCAATTCAGAGGAAAGTATTGAACCGAAAGAGTATTACTATATAAAATCTGGAATCTTAAAGCAATTAAATCTACTAATAAACGACCTACAGGATTTAAATTCAAATTGCTCCAATATAAAAAGACTCATCAAAAATGGGAATTTTTTTATAAATGATTTATTGTCAAACACTATTGACCTACTACGTCAAAGCAACGATATTGCTTCTAGGATTATTAATTCATTACGGGAACCTCAGAATGTTTATGATGACCAACTTTATCTATGGAGTGAAATACAAAAAATCAAGAACTTAAATTATAAATTAAATGAAATTCCTAAAGTTTTAGAGAATTGGGATGAAATAAAAGAGTTATACACTTTTATTAAAAGTTTAAATGAAGTTTTTGTTAAAAGAAGAAAAAAAACTCAACATGAATTATTATTAACATTTCATTTTAATGAAGTTCATGAATATTTCATATCTAAAGATGAACAGAAAATAAATTTCTTTTCAGAGCTAACTTATCTCCTAAATCAAAATAAGATTATTGAGGAGTATCAAGGAGATGAATTCATAAATATTTTAGAGAGGAAAGAAATTATCCAAAATCTTAAAAATTTCGTCAAACCCCTTCTTAAAGAGTTACTTTTAGAGAAATCCAAAGAGATAATTACCGAAATTGAGGAATTTGATTTAAAAGATAAACACTTAGAAGAGGATCTCAAAAACCTTAAAGATCAAAAAGTTAGAGTTTTTTTACCTAAAATAGTGGATTACTATATATTAGGATTAGAAAAGAAATTCCAAGAAAAAATACGTGATGATACAGAAACCGATGAATTTGAGAAAATTGCAAATTTTTATTATGCAAAAATTGATCAGTTTAATTCAAAAATACATGAAGTTGAAGATTGGATTCTAACTTTAGAAAATTACCTCAATCCATATGATAGTATAACAGAAAAGTTAAGAAAGATTTTCTCTAATGTAGCAGCGGAAATATACCGTAGAAAAAATGAATATCTTTCCTTTATCAAAACTGTTAAAGATGAAGAACTTAGGGTAAATATCAGGAAGTTCATTAAAGATAAAATCTCAGAGCTTAATGAATTAATTGTGAGTTATGAGGATGAAACTTCATTAATAATTAAGGAAGAATTTCCTCAGCTTACTCAAATTAGAGAAATTCTGAAGGAGTATAGTAAGAAAATACAATCAATAAAAGATGAAGTGTATAAATCACTTGAATCAAAAAAAACTCAAGATATTGATATATACCAAATAATAAGGTTATGGGAAGAAAATTTTAATCGTAAAAGACAGCAATTAACTTTTCTAATCTCCCTCCTAATAAACAAGCTATTTAAAAGTTTCAAGGAATTACTTGATAAGGAAGGATTTCTATTTGCGACAATTACAGAAATTTCTGAACAAACTGAAAATTTTGAAGAATTACCCTTAAATTTTGCATTATCAGCATTTCTTGCCGAAAAATTAACCGAAGATGAGTTAAGAGAAAGAATAGCTGAAATAAATTCAAAGATAAATCATTTAAATAATTCTCTTGGACTCTATCAAGTAGAACTATCAAAATTAGAAAAGATTTTAGCCAACCGAGTAAAAGTAAGCAAAGGAATTTTAGAAACCGAGGTACCATGTACTGTTTGTCATAAATATATTAATTTCGCTAAGGATAATGTAATTACTTGTCCTTTCTGTGGTAGTAGCTATCACTATCTGTGTTGTGCCTTCTGGATCTCCAAATATAATACTTGCCCTATGTGTCAGAACAGTTTTCTTGAACCTCATTCAGATCTTTTCGAAGGACAAGAAGATCAGGAGTTAGAAAAATACTAGGTAAGTTCAGACTGGTTTTCAATTTTTATAAAATCTGAAACTTCATTTCCTCTAACACTAAAATTTGCATCTAAAAAGATAGTTAGAGCATGGAGGGGTATATTATTAGTTTTATGACAGTGAATATAACGTAAAGGCCAATGATCAATTTTGGATGAATCAATTTTTAATATATCAATATCTTTCCCATAAATACGCTTATGGCATACAGGACATATTACCAAGAGTTTACGTATAAGGAATTTCCAAGATTCATTTCTTGTATGATTTTTTTCCATCAAATTCACAAAAACAAGTAATTTATATCCTTACATCCAAAGCTATGAGGAAGATTCATCAAATAGAGCTAAAATATATGCATAATATTCAGATCACACACTAGGGGGAAATAGGATAATATTAAAAGACAAGTATAACCCAAATATTATCATAAAACTAGCGCAAATAATTAGGATGTACTTATAGATTTTAGGATTTAGCTTCTTCCCTCCAAGATACGTGAATGTAGATACGGGCACATACCAAACAATATCTCCTAGTTCATGCCCTATAAAAAATAGCAATAGACCCACAGGGTTTGAGAAAGATATACTATAATTAACCATGAAACCTAATCCGATTACGGCCCACCAGAATTCCCAGTATGGGTTGCTTAAACTAACAATAATACCTCCTAAAAAACTATTACCCTTATATCCTTTTATATCGTCATCCTGAAGATTGAAATCTATATCTGGATCTTTTTTAGTAGTGTCTTTAATGACTAGAATACCAAATATTATAAGAAATGAACCTCCAATAATCCCGACAATGGTTAAAAACATTATATTTTGAAACAAAATTGTAGCTCCTGCTAACAATACCAATATCAGAATTAATTCAATTAAAGCATGCCCTAATATTATAAAAATCCCTGCAAGATAACCCCTTTTATTTTGTAAAGATTTATAGATTGTAAATGTTAACAAGGGTCCGGGAGATAATGCTCCTGTTAAGGCAACTAAGAAAGAGAAAAGTAGTATATCTAACATGATTTTTCCGTAATGCACTGAATTTCAAAATTATCCTATCAATCTAGTCATTACCGCTAATACTATGATAACAATGATGAGAATCGGAATCGTTAATAGGAGGAACCAAAAATAAACCTTAAAAAATCCTTTTCTAAAAGTTTTAAACCCATCATTCCAATCCTGTTTAGCTTTTTCCTGAAAATTTTTGAGATCTTGACTAACTTTATTTTTGTATGCATCCCATTGTTCTTTTGATTCTATTCTCTTTTTTTCCATATCTTCGTTCATTTGCTTAAGTTTATTGTCCCAGTTTTGCTTGATATCTTTAAAGAATTTATTCACTTTATCTTTATTCGCTTCCCATAATTCTTTGTTTTTCTTCGATTGATCCTCTAGTGATTGCTGAAATTTTTCGAATCCTCCTTTAAATCCATCTATTAAGTTATTCCATCCTTTTTGAAAGGGTTTTTCACTTGCCTCTTTTTGCTTAGATTCTCCTAAATTATTTTCTTCACTCATATTTCTTCTTTAATATTTATTTTTATTTAAGTTCACTAAATAAATTTCATTAATATACATTATTTATTTATAGTAAAAGTATAGAATAAATCTTTTGATAGGATGATTATTTATGGAATTTAACTGTATTAAGAATACACCACTCTTTAATGCCTATTCAGAGTTAGGTAGAAGATTATTCCTTCCTCAAGGGATCTTCTACTGGTCTGGAAGAGCAAAAAAAGAAGCAGAATTAATTGGAACAATAGGATCCGCTTATGGATTTGAGAAAGATTTTATTGATGGGGGGAATCCTGAATGGTTACCGTGTTACTTAGATGAGCTTTCAGAATACTTTAGTATAAGCGTCAATGGAATTGTTCCTTATGCTTCTATAGGGGGATTAGACGAGCTAAGGCAAATTTGGAAAGATTGGATTATAAGAAAGGCTAACTATGATGAAAACAAAGATAAAAATTTATTACGCAGGTTAAATAAATATATTACCCTTCCTATTGTTACTGCGGGAGTTACTAATGGAATTTATCATAGTAGTGCATTATTTTTAAATTCTGGAGAATTTATTATTGCCCCTAATAAGCGATGGGGTAATTATGACAATATAATCGAGAAAAATATTGGGGCAAGGATTAGGTCTTTTGAGTTTTTTAGTGGTCAAAATTTCAATCTAAATAGTCTAGATGATGCTTTAAAAGATGTTGCTAAATCTCAAGAAAAAATTGTGATCGTTTTAAATTTCCCTAATAATCCGACTGGATATGTACCTACTAAAGAAGAGAGTTATAAAATCGTCTCTCTTCTACAGGAAAGGCAACGGAGTCTAAAGAAGCCAATATTTGTTATTGTAGATGATGCTTATGAACCATATGTGTATTCGAGTGAAGCATCAAATAGATCTATTTTCTATGATCTACATCAGTTGGATGAAAATGTTATACCTATAAAACTTGATGGAGTTACTAAAGAGCTCCTGATGTATGGGGCGAGAATTGGATTTCTTACTTTTGGTTTAAAACCTAGTTGGACAAAAAATGATGAAGAATTAGATAATCTTAAAACTGAAATAAACAACAAATCAGAGGGGCTCAATCGAGCTACAATTTCTAGTTGTAATCATTTTTATCAAAGCATTACTCAAAAAATGTTTAAGGAAAGAGGTATTGAGAAATTTCTTTCCTCAAGGAAAAATGTCTATAATCTACTTAAGAATAGATATACGAAGATAAATATGGAGTTATCAAAAATTGAGGATCCTAATTTTTCTGTTGACCCAAATTCAGGAGGTTTTTTCTTATTTCTAAATTTGAACCCAAAAAAAATAAATGCCACTCAATTTGGAGAGCATCTACTACAGAAATATAAAGTAGGTGTAATTCCCTTAGACAAACCAAATGAAAATATAAACGGGATACGAATAGCGTATTGCTCAATTGATTTTAAGGATATACCTGAAGTGGTGAAAAGAATAAATCTCGCTCTAAATGATTTTTAATTTAGGAAGAGGTTTTTTTTTCACACAAATTTTTATACACCTAGTTTTATAATAGAGTTAAAGTAAAAATTTTATCAAAATTAAAAGTGAGATTTTTTTATGAAACTTTATCTTATTGACCAAGGTGCATTAAAAGAAATTAATAAACCAATCTTTTCTAGCGGTGATGTTTATTTACTCGATGCAGAGAAAACTATATTCATCTGGATCGGAAATAAATGCTCGGTAGATGAGAAAACTTCAGGGGCAGCTCAAGCAAGAACACTAGACCAACAACGAGGTGGAGCTGCTAAAATAATTACAGTAGATCAAGGTTTTGAAACAAAAGAGTTTCTTGGATTAATAGCTTCTATGGGTATTATGAAAATTGTGGAAAAGAATTATGCTAAAACTCTTCTTAAAGATGTTACCACAGGTGATTTTGCACAATTTCATGAATGGAAAAATATATTATACAGAGTTTCATCTGAAGAATTTGAAGATATAAATGCTATGAAAATGATTCAAGTTCCATTCTCAAATAGCTCCCTCGAATCAGAAGATTGCTTTGTCGCAGATTTAGGTAATAAAGTTTATATTTGGCAGGGAAATGCATGTACTACCACTGAAAAGGTCAGAGCAGGCCAATGGGCTCGTGCTATTGACGCTGAAAGAGCCGGATTACAGCAAGAAACCATTTTTGAAGAAGGCGATGATGCGGAATTTAAAGCAGCTATAGATCGAGGAGAAGATTATAAAGAATCTGATGCTGTTCAGTTGAAAGCTGAATCTGTATTAGAAGGTGAAGATGAAGATGACAGAGTTGCTGCAGCAATCCAGCCAGAATTCAAATCAGAAGTTAGAGATGTAACTCCTGCTGATGTAAAAGCAGATATATCTGAAATAAGGTCTTCTGCCGCGGCTCCAGGTATTCCCGGTAAAACAGATACTTCAATTTTGACTGTAGAAAAAATGGAAGGTCGCAGAAAATGTCCCGAATGTGGAACTGATGACCCTCATATGATTCATGAGAGTGTTGATAAAGGAAATATTATCCTAGACTATCCACGAATGTATGGCAAGAAATACACCTGTGGCGCATGCGGTGTAATCTGGAGAGAGAAATAAGTTTATAATTGTTTTATTTTTTATCTTTTTTATTTTGTAGATTACAAAAATTAAGTATAAATTGAGTTTCATTTAGTTTTTTGCATATCTCTACGCATTAACTTAATTTTCTTCTTTAAGTCTATTATCTCGTTGTCTTTACTTTCAATCTCAGATTCTAATTTAAGTTTCTCATCTTTTAAATCTTGAATATCACTTAATATTTTCTCTTCGATTGATTTATATTCTTGTAATTCAGTATTAACTTTATCAAATTTTTCTTTTAGAATTATAATTTCATCATTTTTTCCATCTAAAACATTCCTTAGACTACTTAACTCAATTTCGAATTTTCCGGTGATATTACCCGAAGTTCTATGCGCATCCTCTAATTTTTCTTCGAGACGATTTACAATTTCTAAATTTGTTATGTTTTTTTGTTTTAATTCTTCAATCTCAACGATTAGTTCTTTATTTCGTGCTGATTTTTTCTCGAGATCCTTTTTAACTAAATTAAATGTCTCTTGTTGCTGCTGAATTTCTTGGGTTTTTTGATTAGCTGTCTTTAATGAATTTTCAAGAGCAAATATAGTTTTTTCTTTCTCAGTTATTATTTCATCTTTTTTTTCTAACAGTAATTCGAGTTTTTGAAATTTTGACTTTTGAATTGTATCGCTTTCAAGATACTGAAGTTGTTCCTCTAATTCTTTAATTTGAACATCTTTTTCACTAATCTCATTAGTCTGGCCAGATTGGAAATCCTCAATTTGAGTTGTTAATTCTTCTATCTTTTTCCCCTGATTATCAATCATCTTATGTAATTTGCTAGATTCTTCATCGTTGTGATTTTTGAGATGCTCAATTTCATCGTTCTTAGATTCTATTGTTTCATATAGCTTTTGAATCGCTTGATCTTGAGTCGATGTATTACCTGATTGTTTTGTTAAGTTGTGAATATTAGATTCAAGATTTTTTATCATTTCAATCTTTTCGTTAATGATCTCATTTTTCTCATTAATTTCTCCCATCAGTCTTTTGTTTTCTTCTTTAAAAAAATTAATTTGCTCCATAAGATCGTCACCTACTTCTGGGACTTCTTCTTCTTCAGTTTCTTCGACCCATCCAAGTTGCCCTAAAGCATTGATGATCGATTCATCTTTGTCTTCCTCGCGTTCTTCTTGCTCATCTGGCATATGAATTAAAACACCTTACAATCTATTAAATTTTTTTATTCCATATTAAAAATTTTAAATACATATTTACGATCTAAAAAGAATTTTGTTAAATATCCTATAGATAAAGCAACTATAAAGCTTAGTTCTAAGGGAGAATTAAGAAAATTAGTCATGAGAAATTGAATTCCGATGTTCTCAATGGTAGTAAGAATTGCAAATCCAAAGTATTTCATAAATTCAATGGAAGTTTCTTTTAATTCTGTTCCTCCTCGTTTGAAAACAACATATTTATCCAAGAAAAATTTGATGATATATGTAATACCCACAGCTACAATTGAGCCAACTAATTCAGGCATATTAAATGGATCTGAAGAACAATATAATGTATCAACAAAGCTATTTCCCCCCAAAATGTCACAAATAGCAGGAGCAATTACTAATTGATTTAATTTTTGAATCAAATAATTTAATCCAATCATTATTGCTGCGAAAATAAAATATAGTATCATCTGCCTTTTAATTGTGTTTTGTTCTGTCATTTTGTAAAACCTCGAGATTTCATTTATGAGTAAAAAAATGAGTTTTCTGATTGTTTTTATTTTTCAATTCGTTCTTTCCAAGAATCAGATCTTTCAGAAGAATCCTCTTCTATGCTAGAGTTTACGGTACTTGAAACCTGAAATGAAATTCCAGAAGATTGTCGGGTTGGAGATACTAATTCCAAGATTTCTCTAAAATGGCTTTGTGTGGCAATTTCTTTTCCAGTATATCTCTTATAAAGCTTTCGTATACCAAAAATAATTAGTGAGAAGCAGATAGAAAAAATAAAATATAATGCTATCCATCCATCACCAAAAATCAATACAGGAAAAGGCAACAAGTCTTTTCCATAATCAGCATAAATGAATGAGAGAATGGCAAAGATTCCTATAAAAATGAAACACCTTACGCATAATGGAACAATTTGTTTGATCATAATCTTCTTTGTAAATTGTAATGTTTCACGTTGTACTTGTATCATCATTTGCCTATCGCCTATAACTTGAGCATTTCTTATACGTTCTTGAAGGTTTAGGGCTTGTTCCTTAAACTCTGCCATTTTTTCTCTAGATAAACCTAATAATTTGTTTAGGAACATACCAAAAATTATCATACCAAGGGTTATTAGCATAATCTGAAGTATTATTATCGCATTTGACATAAGGCTATCACTATATTAGGAAAAGCATATTTTTAATTAAATTTTTTGGTATTTATTTCAAATTCAGATTATTAAATAGAATTAACACCAATGAAATTTCAATTACCTTAGATTTCCATCTATAAAACCTTTTATATATTTAGAGTAAACTGTCTTCCACCGAGTTGGAATTGATGATGCAATTGCACATCCTAAACGACAATTATTACAGAAATCATAATTATCATGCTGTTTCATAATATCACTAACTTCTTCCGAATAATATATATTTTGTAATGAATACTTCAATGCGTCAAAACTAATTATAGGATGGATTTTACAGGGATAGTGAACAAATCCATCATGACTTATGAAAATATATGCTTCTGCAACATGACATCGTAGAGTTTTTTGATGATATGAAGGATATCCGCCAAATCCACCATGTTCAACCACTTCAATAGAAACTGGATCTGTTAAAATATTTTTATATTTTCTTCTTAATGAACGCATAATGCTTGCCCAACTTGAAATGTTAGGGATCATTTCATTTATATTTTCTATTTGGTAGCTTCTATCCGAATAATTCCTAATGATATCTTCACAAGGATATATTTCAACAGAACAATCTAACTTTTCTGCCAATTCACAGATATCTTCTAAATAGATTAAATTATCCTTCATTACAACGGTGCTTATTATTGGTTTAATTTCATTTTTATTAGCTAATTTAATAGACTCTATAACTCTATCAAATACTTTAATTCCCCGCATTGCATTATGTAATTCTGCCTTTGGATAGTCTAGTGATAGTAAAATGTAATCTAAGCCTTTTAGTTTATGTTCTTCAAAAAGTTTTGGTACTAAGTAACCATTTGTGGCAATACCATTCATGAAACCATGAGTAATCCCTGTATGATAAATTAGTTCTGGTAGATCCTTCCTTAGAGTAGGTTCACCCCCAGTAAAGGACAGTGCTAGAACCCCTAAATCAGCAATTTGATCTATCAATTGTTTTATCTGTTCTGTGCTCATATCCTCACCGATAATTGAATTTGGTAAAGAATGAAAAGAACAAAAAGAACATTTTCCATTACAACGTAGTGTTAATTCTATTTGGGCTGAATAAGGTACTTTTATATTAGTAAAGTTGTTTAGAAAGAAGTTCTTTACATACTGAATCCATTTTTTTACTCGATATTGAGGAATCTATAACTACACCATTACATCTATACTACTAAAGTTCTATTAAAAATGTTAAGCATAGTCAAGATAAAAACCTAACTGAATTAACAGATTTATTTCTTTATTAGATTTTTTAATGTTATAAAATTAAAAAGAAATGAAAAAATTTTACCATTACTTGCCTCATCTGATATTTCCAAGCATTACAACGCTTGATGCTCAATATTCATAGCCGCATTGCTTGCAAACATATTTTTTGGCATAAATTTTTACGCCACCCATTTGATGTAGAATCTGGCTCTTATCTTCGTGTGTGGCAAAAGCAGTCCCACCGCAGTCAGGGCACACCCTCCTTCCGTCAATAGGTGGTTTTTCTTCCATTTTTGCTTCTTCTTCCTGTCGTTCCACAATCTCAGAAGGTTTGGGGCGACTTGGTTCAGGTGTTAAAGTTGTTGAAGTTGATGGAACTGAACCCACTGTAGGACCACCCTTCAATAAAGAATCAAGTTTACTATTTATTTCTTCAAGCAATTTTAATACTTTCTGTTCAAATTCAGACAAAAACAGATCTCCTCAAATTATTTTTAAAAAAACTGATTTTTTATTAACTAATCTAAGTTTTGTTTTATATATTTAAGCAATTGAAAAACAATCAAACTCACAAATTAAGAGATTTTTATTTATAACATACTGATATTAGTTTTTTCTCTTTCTATCTTCTAATTTTTCTATGTAATCAAGAACAGAATGTTTTATCTCCATTGCTGGTGCGATAAATTTAGATTTTTTTATATAAGAAAGAGCATCCTCCCAACTCCAGTTTGGATTCTTCTTTAACAACCAAGCTATAGCTACTCCTCCACTCCTAGATACTCCCATTGAACAATGGACCAGAACTTTACCATTTTTATTTAGATGAAGATCTATAAAATTTAAAATTTCATCCAAGTATTCATGAGGGGGATATGTATCATCTGCAAAACCTTTATGAAGATAGTAATAGCCTAAAGGAGTGGGATCGTAAAGATTTTCTTCCATCAAATTCACAATTGCAGTTATACCAATATCTTTAAACATTTCAAAATTTAATCTAGGCCAATAGGCTCCAATGAATAAATTTTCATGAACCTCGAAAATTTGATCTAGCTCAGAAATGTAAAATTACCTTTGTAATATTATCAAAATGCGTCTAATTCTAGAAATGAAAAAAAGAATCTAAAAATATTGGTTTCCTAGCCATTTTTTCATAAAATTAAAAATATCTACTGTATATTTGAATATTAAATTATAAAATTCTCAAAAAGGATAAAATTATGTTTGATAAATCAAATTGCTTCAATTGCAATGTTGAATGTCTTACAAGATGCCAATGGATGGATATTGACAAAGACACAGCAAAAAAGGAAATGGAGAAAATGATTAATGGTGAAAACTCTTACGTGTTAAAAGAGTGTGTTACCTGTTTCGCATGTGACGAGTATTGCCCTCATAACTCACACCCCTTTGATCTTAAAACAGAATTACAAGAAAAATATAATTCATTCAATATCAATCCTACCATGCTAGAGGGCGCAATTAGACAATTTGCTCCCCATGACGAGGTAAGAATAAAGGAAATAGACCCTAATAAACCAGTACTTAATAAATGTACGTTTTCTAGAATGAATGCCGAAGAGATGAAAGGTCAGATGTTTGAAAATTTACAATATATAAGTGGGACGGATTTTTTCTGCAATTTAATGTACCATCATATGGCTAAAGATTCATTAATAAAAGAAAGAATTCCTATTGTAATTGAAAATATTCAAAAACACGGAATAAAAGAATTCATTTGCTGGCACGATGAATGTTATGGATTATGGACATCGTATTGCAATAGAAATAATATTGACGTACCATTCAAACCGATTCATCTTTTTGAATATATGTATGAATATCTCAAGGATCATGAATCTGAAATAAATCAACTTAATATGAAAATTGCTTATCAACGCAGTTGTTCCAATAGATTCTTACCTGAAATTGAAAAATATGTTGATGATATCTGTGAATTAATAGGTGTTGAACGAGTTAAAAGAAAATTTGATAGAGAAAACGCTTTATGTTGTACAGCTCCATTTGCAACCCTTGGTAAAAATGATTTAGTACGACCAACACAGAATAAAAATGTTGAAGATATGATTGAAAACGGTGCTGAAGCTTGTGTTTTCGTTTGCCCAATGTGTCAACAAACAATGGGATCTAAAGTACAGAGAAAGGGATTAAAATCTTTTCTATTAAGCGATTTAACAAGATTGGCACTCGGTGAGAAATTAGATTATTAGAATAGTAGAAAAAGAGAATAATTAAAAATTAAAAAAGAAAATTATATTTTTATCTTATTTTTACTCAAATATTTTTCCCGCTCTTCCTTTTGGGAGACTTTCACCTAAAGCTTCCCT
>JBHLNR010000107.1:0-13223 GCA_048941385.1 Promethearchaeota archaeon | reverse complement strand
CGTAAAAATTCTGATGGTAGTTATGCTGGCTTGATATTAGACCGAACACAACGTCCTATTTCTCATTTATATGGACTTCTTTATCGTGTTAATTTCTACTATACAAAGAAAATTTTCCCTATTTTTTGCTTTGATGGACGTGATTCTGACCTCAAAAAAATAATTACTAAAGATAAGTTAAAGGATTTCCGGTTTACACGGATGTGGTATGAAGAAGCAATCAAAAATGGAGACAGAGTTGCGGCAAAGCAGATTGCTTTAAGTAAAGAGTATCTTTGGCAGAATATTATAGAAGAGTCAAAACAATTACTTGGTACATTAGGAGTTCCATATATTGAATCACCAGCTTCAGCAGAATCTCAATGTGCCTATTTGGTAAAAGAAGGTATTGCCTACTTTTCAAATTCTCAGGATTTTGATTCTCTCTTATTTGGTTGCCCTCGATTGATACAGAATTTATCCAAATCACTACGGAGAAAAGAACAAGGAAGATGGAAGTATACAAAAATAACTCCATTGAATATTGATTTATGGAAAAACTTGAAAAAATTAGAAATTAACATATTTCAGTTAGTTGATCTGGGATTATTAATTGGTACAGATTATTTTCCAGGGATCAATGGTATTGGCCCAAAAAAAGCATTAAAATATATAAGAGAATATAAACAATTAGAAAATGTTATTGAATCGCTTAGCAAAGAATATGAAATGGATCCATTAACATCTGAAATTATTAGAGCTGTAAGGAAAATCTTTCTCTTTCCTGAAGTAAATACATCAGTAAGAGATTATTATTGGAATTTTCCAACCACACCAAAAGTACTAGAACTCTTATGTAAAGATCATTATCTCAATAGAGAAAGAGTTGAGTCTACTCTAAATAAGTTAATTATTAGTTACCAAAAATGCAGAGATTTTTTTATTAGATTACAAGATAAACCATCTTCATATCAACTAACTTTAGATGAACTATTGTAGGAGGATAATGAAAAATTAATTTTTCATTTAAATAGATTGAGCATGAGTGAATTCCAGAAAAAATTATTTTTTTAGCACTAATTATGACTCAAATAGTTAAAAAAGAATATTCTTGGATTTCACCAATACCCCCTTTAGGGAAACCTCCACAAGAACTGAAAAAAAGAATATTAAATTGCCTTTTCCGAAATTACTGTTTTGTTTCTCAGGTACAAAAAATAAGAGCTCTAACAACTCAAGAAATTGGCGATATTGCATTGAATACTGGAATCTCTTCTACTCTTGTTCATTCGATTATCAGTAAGTTTTTAGTAAATTTAATCTATTTTAGGAAGTTTCTTCATTCTTATCAGTTTACTTATGAATATACAAAAAGTCTCAGGAAACTACAATTATATCTCTATAAGCTTCATAGAATTGCCCCAGTTTTTGATTATGCTCGAGCCAAGGAGAATGCAAGAATTCTCAAAAATCTCTTGGTTCGACACTTTTTTTTACCACAATTTACAACTCAACTTGCCATTGTTGTGTTTGTTACAGATATTAATGATAAAAAATATGTAAACAAGATTATTCAAACTAATTTGAGATTCTTTTGCGATTGTAGTGCTTACGCCTTTCATAGGACTCGCAATCGCTTAGGGATAAAATAATTTATTGTCATTTTTTCTTTAAATATCTCCCTTTCTATATTCATTAAAAACATTAAACATATAGAAGGTCTAAAAATGATAAATCATATACCAAAAGTTTTATATAAAAATAGCATAACTGAAGTATTAGATGAAATTCGATATAATTATGGCAAACTAACAAGAAAGGGATATATTTATGGTCTCATCGCAATTGATCAAGATGCAAAGATTATCGCCATCGACTCCCGCTTTGATAGAAAGTTAAATTATTGGGATTTAAGCTCCATCGGTGCCGCTTTATATGGGGTTGCAAGGCAAGGGCAGGATTTTTTTGAATCTGAATCTCTTGAAAGAGCAACGTTAATTTATAATGACATGCGTTTATTTGTTAAAGCAATTGGAGATGTAGAACTCCAGAAAAAGGGGAAACGTGATATTCTCGTCGTCTTGCTTTCTGATAATGATGTGAATTTAGGAGTTATTTACCTTCAGTTAAGTAGTTTTGCTATAAAGATTAAGAAGGAAATCGAAGAGAATCAATCAGCCCAAAGAACACTAAAAATGTCAGAAAGGGAGATAAAAGAGCATATAAAGGAATTAAAGAAAGAAATCTTTTCTGATAAACTTGGTAGTATAAGTTAATATCTCCAACATTGAGTGGTGATGTGATGGAATTAGAACAAAAAGATGAAAGCCCGTTAGAAGTAAGCGATGAGTTCGATTTTAATGATTCAGAAAATATGCTCCAATTTAAAATCGTTTATTGGGGCCCTGGTGAAAGTGGTAAAACCACAAATTTTTTTCGGTTAAAAGAGAAATTTGATCTCTTAAAGTTATCGAATGGTTATTCCATTGAAACCACAGAAGGAAGGACACTGTGGGAGGATTCACTTTATCTATTATTTAAAATTAAGCTTAAAGATGTGAAATTCAATATCATTGCCCATGTAGTGACTTGTACCGGTCAAGAGCGGTTTTTATCGACTCGTGAGTATGTGTTAGACGGAGCAGATGGTATTGTGTTTGTAGGAGATTCAGATCCTGAGAAATTAGAGCAAAATAAAAGGAGTTTTAGGGAGTTAGTAAGTTTTGCATCGGCAAAGGGCGTTCCTTACATAGTTCAGTTAAACAAGAGAGATTTAGAGAACGCAATTCAGATTTCTAAATTCAAAGCTGCTCTTGGGTTACCCTTATTAGAAACATATCCAGATGGCACAAAAGTAATTTACCCTACTGAAGCTCTACAAGGAAAGAACGTGGTTGAATGTTTTAAAATCATTATTCTTCAGGCAATTTTTAATTATTTTCAAGAATAGAAAAGTTAGGTGGTGAATGCTGTGGATACTGGAGATGATTTTATTTCACCTGAATTTTTACACATACTATTTTTTCAACAGAAAAATTTAGTTATTTTTCCTTATGTGGATCTAAAGCATCTTCATACACTGGAGTTATTCACCGTTGGGTACACACCCGTCGATCTAGAATCCACCGCTCTACACGATTTAAAAAAAATCTTGGAATTTGAATCTACTAACTCTTATTCACAATCCCCAACGTTTTATTTTATTTATAATTTGGATAAAGATAAGGTAAAGGAAATATTGTCTATTAAGGATGTTCATTGTGTATTAAACTCCAATGAAATCATCACTGAGTTAGCAGAGAGGAGCAACTTTATTTTTTATAATAAAAAGAGTAGTAAGTTCCTAAATTTCCCACAGGGTGATAATAATTTAGATTTTGAAAACTATCTTATTTCAACATCACCAAATAAAGAAATTCTACTGGATAAAATACAAACTATTAAGAATATTGCATCCCAAATATTTACTGAAATTAACCAGAACAGTTCTCCTTTCAAATTAGCAGATCTACTGAAAGATTATGAACTGAAATATTGGCAGAAAATCTTAGATTTCACTAGTCGGTATTTTGAAGTGAACCTTCCCCCTGTTTCAGAGATTAGTCCATATTTAAATAAAAAACCATTAATTGGTTCCCGAAAGGATTTCACCGATTTTTCGGAGGAATACGAACTTATTATATCTTTGAATAGAAATATAGCTAAGGAATTTGTCCAGCAACTACATGAATTTCGCAGCAAACGAGTAAATCCTGACTATTTAGAGTTAGAAGAATTGTTTAGTCCACAAAAGCTATATAATTACCTTCGGAACCGTCATTGGAAGGACGGAATTCCCCAATCTTTTATAGAGGAGTGGTTTCAGATGAAAATATCTAGATATACTTTGACAGACTCAGATATAATTGATTTTGAAACTCTCTTAAATAAGTTAGGAATATCTCAAAATTTCCATTCAAAACCTCATCTTAGAGTAACTAGTAAAAATCCAGAGCTTAATAATAATTGGTCCTACACGGGATCAGTAATTTCAAAACAGGATTTAGTAGATGAAATGCCTTCTTTGGATGATAATTGGGAAGAATTTAAAAATTGGATCTACACTCAAATAAAAAACATTGAAAAAAAAATTGAGCAGTTGCTTTCTAACAGAAGTGAAAAAGAATTCCTGGAATCTCTATATAGAGATTTAAATGATCTTCAAAAGATTATTGGTAAAGATCGAAAGTCTACTAGAATATCAAAAAAGAAAGGTAATAGATTCCTGATTGTGGATATTACTAATATTTTAAATGAAGATAAAGATATAAATGGGAAGTTAAAAGTGGAAAACATTATAAAGATAAGAAATGCTATACGAGCGCTTGGATATATACCTGAAATGATCGCTGATGCTAATATGAAATATCATTTAGACAATCCTTTGCTGTATGATGTATTAAAAAAGAAGGGTATGGTAAAAGATGCTCCTGGAGGAAGAGAAGCTGATGAGATCGTGTTGAGTATAGCTAAACAAGAAAACTGTAAATTCCTCACTAATGATACGTATAGTGATTATGCAAACGAATTTGGGGCAAGTTGGATCTATGAAAACCGTTTAACATGCACTTATTTTAATAATAGTTTCATAATCCGATGATTATTTGGCTAGTAGGGTAAATCAAAAGCAAATTTAATATCTAAAAAATTTCTGTATCATGGGAATAGCATTGTAGAAATCTCCCATAATATATAGGATTCTAGGCTTCATCACTCACTCAATTATTTTGATTACCTTTATATGTAGGATTTGAATATTAATAGTTATTACATTTTTGTTTAAAAAATGTTAGGGTAAAATGCAATTGCTTTATTTATGTCCTCGATGTAATTCAAGAAATATTCTTGAATATGATGATCTTATTGAATGTTTGGATTGTAGCTTAACGTTTACTAAGGAAATTCTTGAAGAAATTGATGAGGAATATATCTTATATCAGGAAGAATTAGGGTCTTTTTTAGATGTCTTTGAGGAGCTTAAAGAAGAAAAAAAGCGTAGGGATTTTTTAAAACAAATAGATAAGGATAATGTCTAATGGATCTTTTTTCCTTTAAATAATTTGATTTTCTAATATAGTTATCAAAATTATTTAGATATGAAGAAAATGGTAGTTGTATATGGTAAAATTAGGGATGAAGACCACATAAAAAAGGCAGTAGATAAAAATATCAAATGCCCGAAGTGTAATAAAGAAATTAAAATTGGTATTGAATTAGAAGTGTTCAACAAATTAAATTCTTTAAAAAATGTTTATTTTCCACACATTCACCTCCATGGAAAGCCATTACATGCTCTATTGTGTTATATTAATTCTGAGCTTAAGTTACGAAATGTAGGGATTATTGAAAGCATTGAGATTTCAAGAGATTCGAAAACATTAATGCAATTTTTGGAAAAGTGGACGAATCCATATTAATTTTATATGGTAGAAAATTTATACGTGTTTTAAAAGAATTTTTTAGTTATAATAATATGAATAAAGCTCAGATTTTTTTATGTGTTATATTTCTAACTAACATAATTTTGACTATATTGATGCTAAGTTATGATTTGTATCCGAATGAGCAGCTATACCTCCTTGATTTAGCAGAAACAATAATTACTAATTTAATAATATTATACCTTATTTTGTTAGAAAAGGAGTAATTAGGGCAATAATATTAGATAATTAGATATGCAAAAATTCGAGTGGTTTAAATAGTTACCACTGAAAAGTAGTATGTTTTTTGATCACTATTTTCACTCAATTCTAAAAAGAGAGAAGAACTTTTTTCTTCTCTTATTTTACTAAAAAAATATTACAAACCACTAGGAACTGTTTTAATAGGTTTTAAAACAATACAAATCCTCTCGACACTTTCAATATCAGTTCGAGAACGAAACATTTCTAAGATCGCATCTAATTCATTGGTGTCGGGCACATTCACTTTAATTAATATGCCACATCTGCCATCTAATTTATAAACTTCCTCACATTGTGGAAGGATTACTGTTTCTCTTAATAATTCTTTAATTTCAGATTCATTTTTAGGAATAAGTGTAAGGAAGGCATAAATACATCTCTCATCCTCACGACAAATTTTTATCGTGAATTTTTCAATAATACCACCTTCTTGTAATTTAATTACTCGTTTCCTCACAGTTGATTCGGATAATCCAACTTCAGCAGCAATTTCATGATAGGGTCGTCTTGAATTTTCAAAAAGCATTTCTATAATCTTTTTATCTTTTTCATCTAGATTTTTCATTTTCCTCCCTTGGTTTTGGTTTTTAAAAAAATTAAAAAATCTTAAAATTTATTTGAAAAAAATTCTTAATTATTTTTTATTTAACATATTCCGGAAAGTCCCCTAGAAGGGGTGCGAAAAGCCTTTCATATTCAACAGCCATACAATGTATCCCTGCAGCTTTAGTAGTTTTCTTAATTTCTTCGATAAATGGTTTGAAGTATTCGATATTTATTTTATCAATCGCTGCATATTTAGCTTGCTTGTTTCCCTTATTTTCTTTTTCAGCAGTTTTTAACGATTTAAGAAGCTCTTTAGGAACAGATACACCTGGAATAAAATTATCAAAATACCAAGCAATTCCATGTGATTTTAAAGGAAATACCCCAAGTAACACAGGAACATTAAATTGTTCCAAGTCTTTTAGGAAATCTTTTGCTTGATCAATATCAAATGCAGTTTGAGTTTGAATAAAGTCGATTCCTTGTTCAACTTTACGGCCAACTTTGAGAATCTCTGGTTCTCTAGGATCACTATTGGGGTTTGCAACGCATCCAAAATTCATTTCTATTTTTCCACCCTCAAGTTCATTGCCTTCATAGTCAGTTCCTTCATCAATCATGATTGAAAGCATTTCTGCAAATTGAGTACTGTCAATATCATATACAGGACGTCCTTTTTTGTGGTCTCCTAAAGCGGTATGATCTCCTGTAAGAGTAAGAATATTTTTCAACCCTAATACTGCCCCTGCGATGACATCTCCAAACAAGGCAACACGATTTCTATCTCTCACCGTTATTTGCCAAACTGCTTCGATATTAGCTTTTTCTTGTACCAAATAACTTGGTACCATTGAAGACATATAAGCATCACCTTGTGGTCCGTCTGTTACGTTTGCAGCTACAATCCTCCTCGTTTTTTTCATTTCTTTAGCAGAATGTATAATCTCATCTAAATTAAGGATTTTCTTAGGTTCAAGTTCTCCAGTAAATACAAAATGACCTTCTTGGACGGCTTTCATTAAATTACTATATGCAGGTCTTTTAGCCATTTATTCTTTCCCCTCCTTTTCTTCTTTTATATTTGTATAATCTTTGTAAACCGTCAAATATCCAGGACTGGTGGAGGTTCGGAAATCTCTCGGACCACGATATTTTTTAAAGAGATCTAACCTATCAAATTCTTTTAATCGAGCCCAAATACGCACCCAGGCACAAGGAATTGTATAACCTCCAACTTCACACATTCCTTCGACCATACCACCACAAGGACCATTGCTTAAATGTTTAGCGCATCCTGCTCGTGGACATAGCCCACCTGTTTCTCCAATTATACAATCACCACATGTTTCGCAATACTCAATAAAGTTATTCTCCCCTAAGTTTTGAACTCCTCCAAACATACTATTCTGAGCGGGATAAGTCAAAATACTGGGAAGTACTTTATTCATCATTACAACTCCTAAACCGCAAGCTAAAGTTAAAATTGCCTCAAATTCTTCAACATACGGACGACAAGTTGTGGCTACTATTCTATCATCACATTGACGTAGAACTGTAATTGCTTTCCATTTCAGTTCTTTTTTTTCTGTCCTTGCTTTGAGTTCTAAAAGTTGTCCTAGTACTTTAGCTTCATTGAGCGATCTTGGAGGTTGACAACACCCATCACACCCTGTTATTAATATTTTGTTGTATGGCTTTATCAATTCATATATTTCATTTATATCTTTTAATTGCGTAATAATCATATTATAAAACTCCTTTTTTCATAATTTTCGTAGTTTTTATCATTATAATTTATATGTATAAAAAATTCACACTTTTTAGGTTGTTAATTTATCAATTAACTTATTTGGTTTAACACTTCTGTTCGATAAGCTGAGATCTTGAAGATCAACGCCTAATGCTATAGCCATAATTTCAGCCAGATATAATACAGGAATATCTAATTCTTTTCCTGACTTCCGTGCAATCATCCTTTCTTTTCTGTCATATTGAGTAGTACAAGCAGGACAAACAGTAATCAAAGCATCTACTTCTTCTTCAAGTTCACATAATTCTGTCATCTTATCTTCAACCAATTTATCACCAATCTCATCTTGTAATCGAGCACAAAAGCCACAGCACTCTAGTTTGTTAGCAAATTCAACTGTATTAGCTCCAAGCGCTTTAAGAATTATATCGATTTTCTCAGGCTTTTCAGGATGATCAAATTGCATAATTTTACTTGGTCTTACAAGATGGCATCCATAATGAACAGCCAAGTTCAAATTGTCTAAAGGCTTTACTAAGATATTTTTCATTTTTTCTAGCCATTTTGGTTGACTTAGCAATTCAACGAAATGATAGACTTTAGTCTTTCCTGTGTAAGTGTAATTGATTTTCTTTAAGATATCATTTATTTTCTGCAAATACTCCTTATCTTCTTCTAATAACACACTTACAGTTTTCAAGGTTTCATAACATCCAGAACAGATTGTAAGTACATCTAAACCCATTTTTTCTGCAATAGCAAGATTTCTTGCTCCTAAAGCTACCCATGTATCAATATTTAAGGATTGCAATGATACTGGTTCAGGACAACAACTTACTCCTTCCATTTCTTTCATTTTCACATCCAAAATACTTGCAATATCTCTATAAGCTTTCTCTAAATGAGGTAACTTTAAAGGTATTGTACATCCTAAAAATAAAGCGTACTCCATTATTTATCATCCTCCTTTTGTTTTGCAAGATCTCCTAATCCTGTTTCTTCAATAATAAATCTTATTTCATCTAGATTTGGTGGTACTAATAAGGGTAAGCCCATTCTAGTTCTTCGTCTATCAATATTGTCTTTTAATCCTCCTGTATAGGGGACAACAAAGCCATTATCGTAGATAGTTACTACAGTTCCAGAATATTCTTTAGGAATCATTCCTTCTTTTACTGCTAAATTTCGTAAGAGAGCAAGAATAAATGAATAATCAACATTCTTAGGGCAGCGTTCAGTACATCTATGACATAGTGAGCATGTCCAAATTGCCTGACTTGAAAGAACTTCATCTTTTAAACCTAATAAGCAAGAAGCTACCACTCTATGAGGTTGCATATCCACATATTCAGTTACCGTGCAACCTGAACTGCATACTCCGCATTGAATACATTTTAGAAGTGATTTCGCACCAACTTTCTTACTTATTTCATACCGAAAATTCTTGTCTAGGTCAGATGCATTTTTTTTAAGCATTTCAACCATTATCAGGTACCCTCCTTAGCTTTTTGTTTTTTTTCAATTTTATCACCTGTTTTTGGCAAAGATCCTAATTCTTTGATTTTATTGACGAATTCAGTAACAATTGTTGAAAATCTTTTCCCTTCACTAGCAGAAATCCACTCTAGTCGATATCGTTCAGGATTAATCCCTACATTATCAAGTAGTTCATGGAGTTCATTATATCGTTGTAACATGTCATAATTACCTTCCAAATAATGACAATCGCCAATATGACAACCACCAACAAAAACACCATCCGCTCCCTCTAAGAAAGCTTGTAAGATAAATCGTTTTGGAATTCTCCCAGTACACATGACTCTTATTGGACGAATATTGGTTGGATATTGGAAACGACTAACACCACAGGTATCTGCCCCAGCATAACTACACCAATTGCATAAGAATGCGACAATTCTAGGTCTTTCATCTACATATTCTCCTTGAAGAGCTTCTTGAATCATCGGATAAATTTGATTATCCGAGAAATGACTCATAGTGATTGCTCCTGCGGGACATGCTGCTGAACAATCTCCGCATCCTTTACATAAGAGTGGATTTGATTCTGAAACTAATTTATCATTATCGAAATTCACTCCAATTGCTCCAAAATTACATACTTCTTCACATTTCTGACAAGCAATACATAAAGCAGGATCCACAACTGACACTAATGGTTCATTTTCTACTTCACCGGATACGAGGGGGATTAACGCATGAGCTGCCGCACCACGTCCTTGTGAAATTGAATCTGCAATTCCTTTTGGACCATGACAAGTTCCTGCCAAATAGATTCCATCAGTTGCGAAATCAACAGGTCGTAATTTGACATGCGCTTCTAAAAAGAATCCATTTTGATCACGGGCACATTTAATCATTTCCCCTAATTTTTGTGTATCATATGGAATCAATGGTGTAGAAAGAACAACTCTATCCGCTTCAATTGAAAGGTCAGTTTGAGTTAAAATATCCTTAACATTTACTTTTAACTTGCCATTAAGGCTATCAACAGTAGGATATTCGTTAAATCTTATGTAATTCACATTTTCACGGGCTTTCCAGTAATAGAGTTCTTCATCAGTACCTACACGAATATCTCTATATAATACATAAATATTTGAGTTTGGATATGTCTCTTTTACGTATAAGGCATGCCTAATTGACTCAGAACAGCAGATCAGTGAACAATAAGTGACTCCATTACCCCCTTCCGGTTGCCTTGACCCTACACAATGAATAAATACAAGAGATTCTCCATCCTTTAACTCATTATTCTTGAGTTTTTCAGATAATTCAAGTTGAGTCAAAACATTTTCATTTTTGCCCCAGTCATACCAACCTTCAGGTTTGTATTCATATGCTCCTGTAGCAGCTATAATTGTCCCTACATTTAGATCAATTTCTTGTCCTTCTTTTTCAGATTTAACTTTCACCTTGAAGTCCCCAATAGAGCCTTTCACATCAGAAACTTCTGAATTAAGATATACTGTTATATTTTTCTGTTCATCAAATTCCTTTAACTTTTGAGTTAAGAATTCATTGGAATCAATTCTATCAAAGTTAATTTTATAGATTTGGTTCAATTGACCTCCTAGTTTGTCGTCTTTTTCTACTAGATGTACTTTGAAACCTTTATTAGCAATTTCCATCGCAGCACTCATACCAGATATTCCTCCTCCGACGACTAGTGCTTCAGGGACAACGTCCCCTTTTATTTTGAATTCAGCTTTTTGGGCTCGTACTCGCGCTACACCCATTCTAATAAGGTCCTTAGCTTTATCAGTAGCTTTTGGGTTGTCATTCATATGCACCCATGAATCTAATTCACGTATACTGACAAAATTAAATAAGTATTCATTTAACCCTGCTTCTCTAATTGTTTTTTGAAAGAGTGGTTCATGGGTTCTAGGTGTACACGCTGCTACCACAACTCTATTTAAATCTAACTCTTCAATTTTTTCTTTGATAATATCTTGAGTTAATTGAGAACAACTATATTTATTTTCCATTGAATATACGACATTCGGAAGAGTTTTTGCATAATCTACTAGCGTTGGAACATCCATATATCCCGCAATATTAATCCCACATCGACAAACAAACACACCAATACGTGGTTCATCCTTTGGATTTACAGGTTTAAGAGGCGGAAGGTCAATCTTCGTATCTTCCTTGCTTAAGGGTACGGCATGAGTGGCTGCTAAAGCTGCAGCTCCACTTGCTTTCGAGACCGAATTAGCAATATCATCTGGGGATTGACAAGAACCAGTTACATAAATTCCATTACGAGTAGAACGAAGATCTTCAGTAGAATCTTTAGTTTTGAAAAAACCTAGATCATTTTGTTCTATTCCTAATATAGTAGCTAATGATTCTGCATCTTTTCGAGGGATAACCGCGTTTGCAAGCACTACTAGGTCAAATTCACTAGTCTCAACATCTCCACTATCTAGATTAGCATGTTTTACATAAAGATTATGATTTTCTGGATTTTCACGGATATCTCCAGGTATTCCCCTATAATATACTAATCCATATTCACCTTTAGCCCTTTCAATGAATTCTTCTTGATTTTTACCAATAACTCGAATATCATTAAAAAAAATAGTTACATTTGTATCAGGAGAATGTTCTCTTGTTATAACACCTTCTTTTGTTTGGTACATGCAGCAAAATTTCGAGCAATAAGAGCAAAGATCCTCGTTCCTCGAACCAACGCAACTGATAAATCCTATATTATGAGCATGCTTTTTATCTGAAGGTCTTAGAAGCTCCCCTCCAGTAGGACCGGAAGCACTTAATAACCTTTCATACTGCATAGCTGTGATAACGTTAGGATACTCTCCGTAATGATACCTGTCAAGAACACTTGGATCGAGTAAATCAATACCTGTTGCACATATAATAGAGGCAACATTGAATTCAATAATTTCATCCTTCATATCCCAGTTAATAGCTCCCGCTTCACATTCCTTTTCACAGAGCTTGCAAGCGTTTTTTGTTAAATATAAACATTTTTCCGCATCAATGACAGCTTTCCGAGGTACAGCTTGGGGAAATGGAATGTAAATAGCAGTTCGATTACCCATACCCTCTTCAAATTCACTAGGGATTTTTTTCATAGGGCATTTTTCACTACAAGCACCACACCCTGTACATTTATCCCAATCAACATATCGTGACTTTTTTAGTATTTTTACACTAAAATTTCCAACTTGACCAGATACTTCTTTTACCTCAGAGTAAGCAAGAAGTTCTACATTTGGATGTCTTGAAACTTCTACCATTTTAGGAGCTAAAATGCATATACTACAATCCAAGGTAGGAAAGGTCTTGTCAAGTTGTGCCATTCGTCCGCCTACAGAAGAAGATCTTTCAACTAGTATAACGCGATATCCTTGATCTCCAAGCGATAATGCCGCTTCTATCCCACTAATACCAGCACCGATAATTAAAATATTATTATTTGCCATTTTTCTTCCTTTATTAGTAAATTAAATTTTACTAAATAATTTCAATTAGTCAAAATGTTTTACTTAATTTGAAAATTATTGTTGATTTTAATAATTGAGAAATTTTTAATGATATTATTTGACAGAATTCTTATAAAAGTTTCGCAATACGATTGAATTAGTAACATTACTGTTGATTTCTTCAGGGAAAAGTGACATCTTGATCACTCCTTATAAAAGAAATTATTGATTTCGCAAATTCCCTAATTTTAA
>JBHLNR010000296.1:0-3234 GCA_048941385.1 Promethearchaeota archaeon | reverse complement strand
AGGGTTAAAAGTACAAAAATAAGAATATCTAACACCTAGTGTGTGTTCCAATATATTTGAAATTTGCGAAAAAAAACGGCCCAAGATTTAAATTCATCCTCCAACTATCATGCAGAACAGATGCTGTTATACCCTGCGAGATATATATCATTGGAAAAATCTCATTCTGAATTTTATTAGCAATTTTATTAAACCACTTATTTTTTCCAGATTGATTAGAAAACCAGATATTTCCTAGCCAATTATCGATGTCTTCATCATAACAAAATGCGAAATTCTGAGATGGAAACCAATTAAAACTAGGATCTATCGCAGGGGCCCATGGGTTAACTCTCCAAGATTCATAATTAGGATCTCTATAAATTTTTCCAATTGAATCTTCAGGAAACATAGCGGAAACAGGATATTCCATAACCCATGCATTTGTTGACCAAATTGAGCAATTTTTTTCGAATGTACTTTCCCAATAAGGACTTAAAATATCCTGATATAAAGTGATTTCCTGAATTTCAGTAGAATTTACTGATATACCTATATCTTTAAGAGAATTTTGCAAGATCACCTCTAAATCTGAGTGGACCCAATCATAAAAAAAATTAATTGTAAAAATTGGATTTTTATCAGAAATTTGCCTCCATTCTGCGTCTGTACTACTTTGGGTCAAATTTCTTTCCTCACATAACTTACTAAAATTGTATAAATCTGGAGAATAGGTATATGTAAAAGGATCATCTTCAGTAGTGAGTAAAATTTCTCGTGCTTTTGTAAGATTGTAATTTGCACAAGGGATACTAAAATTATAATATTCAGTCTCTGGGCTTAAGATGCCATGTACTCTCTTTACACGTCCATTCATGATATTATCAGTATATAAATCATAATCAAAAGCATAAGACATCGCTTTACGTAAGGCTCGAGGGATGCCTCTTGGAATACCATGATCACTATACAAAATGCTTATATTGTCTCGGTAATTATAAGGTGAGCCCCAACTCCACCAAGTTTCATTAATACAGTTTAATGTAATTTGAGTAAAATAATTATCAAAACCTATCTCTTTATAGTTTATATTTGGTTGATAGATTATCACATCGTCGTCAAATGAGTAATAATAATTTCCATCTATAATATAATCTATGTCGCGGGTAATTATAGCAGTATTCAGAACCATTTCTCCGATTTGACTTAGAGGGAAATTGAAGATATAAAGGCGATCAATATCAAACCAACCCTCAGCTTCAAGAGCGGTTTTATTCCAGTAATTCTCATTCTTTAGCATATATCCTCCAGGAATTGTCTCATCATACTGCACAAATACATACGGACCTGTACCAATCATATGGGGGACTAAAGATGGATTTCTAGGATTGATCATATTATTGTCATAACCATATATTCCCCTATCAAAATAGTCTTTATATGTTTTCATCGAGATCATAGGGTATTTAAGTGTTAGAATGCCTTTTGTATTCCAATCATTAAATTCTACTCGAATCTCTCCTCCGAATTTATTATCTTCAATAATTTTTACCTGTCTTACAATTGGGTACATATCATATGGCGCATAGTGCAAATGAAAACCTTTTTCAGGATCTGTCCCACCATACGGTTTAGGATTAAAGATCGTAGTATTGTCATTAATAATATATCCCGCATATTGTTCAGGTGAAAAACTTATACCATCAGCATCATATTCTGACAAATTCCAACTTAAAGTAAAGTAAGGTTTATTATATTCAATATTATACCAAAATGACCTTGAATTTCTCAAGTCACCATTTCCAGTTAAGTTTCCTGAGATAACAAATAATCTATCAATATTCCATTTTGCGACGGTTGCATTCCAGTTAGAACCATCTTGGAATTTGACACCTTCACGAAGAGTTATGTTAATTGCTTTAATACCGCCTCTATTCATGAAACTTTTTGAATTAATTTCCTCTGACCAATATTCATATTCCCATGAGGTTGCTAGATGAGGTTTAGGGTTTATAGAATTATCATCTGCCCAAATAAAGCATTCTAAACTATTTTTCGCATAATATTGAGAAAATATATTATCTTTGTTGTTTATTGCGGCATCCCAATCACTTACGGGCATTATGGTTCCAACTTTAAAACAAATATATCTTTCACGTAGCTCATATATAGGAAACCAAGATAAAATTGCCCATAAGACGAGAGGAACAGCAATAATTATTGCATATATTCTATACTTCCATTGCTTGGATAATTGAATTGATTTCACCAAAAAAATTGAAAAATACAACGATTTTAATTAAAAATAAGTGAAAGTTTTATTTAATAATTACTTTGGATTGATAAGAATGTAACAAAAAGATGCAATTCGGAAAAAATCAAAAACCAAAAAGTTTAATTAACTGTTCTGTGTTGTCAACAAATATATCTGGATTATGATTTAAAAGGCTTTCCTTTTTAGCTAGGCCTGAAGCTACACATATCATTTTTACATTTGCTGATTTTCCCGCATCTACATCAGTTGTCATATCTCCAATAAAGATTGCTTCTGAGGGTTTTACTTTCCACTTTTCAATGATTTTTAAAATCCCTTCGGGGCTAGGTTTCACTTCTGAGACTTCATTGAATCCAATAATTGTGTCGAAGTATTTGGTCAAATTAAACTTTTCAAGAACTTCCTCAGCATATTGACTTTTATTGTTTGTTAAAATTGCCAATTTTAATTTTTTATCATGAATCTTTTTAATTAAATTATCTATTCCATCATAAATCGAAGATTCAGCATCTTTATATTTATTAAATTGATTAAACAAAAAGATAGCAATTCGTAATTTTTTAAAAAAACTTAAGCCTTCTAAAAACTGTACCTGTAATAATTCATATGAATTAAGAAGAATTTTAGGGATGGGGTAATTTTGGATTTCTTCAATAAGGTGGGCAATTTCTTCCATAACTTCATCACGTTTAATTGTTAATTGATACTTTTCTATTCCATCATCAACTGCCTTCTTTAAAGCATCAGAAATGTTAAAAATAGTCCCATCTAGGTCCCAGATCAAACCCTTAAATTTTTCTAAGTTAATTTCATCCATACTAAAGTGAATAAATATTTAGGACAATTTTAATTATACGAATGGCAATATTTTAATTAAACAAGTATCAACTATCTTAAACACAATCTTACTCGTTTAAAATGAATGAGAATAATGGAGAAAAACCTAATCAGTTTGAAAGTGAAGAAGAATCAGCAGAAGA
>JBHLNR010000106.1:0-13291 GCA_048941385.1 Promethearchaeota archaeon | reverse complement strand
GTTTCAAGAAGTTCTAACATATGAGAGAGCCTTATTGCATTAGCTTGCAGTTTCTTTGCATAAAACATATCATATTTTTCATTATCATCTTGCGATGCTCCGATTCTTCGATTAATTATTGCATTCAATTGTAGCAAATCCTTTCTGGTGATTTTATTAAGATCATAGGAATCGAGCAACTCTTTTTCTTTTAGCCATTTATAGATTTCTTTTAGTTTTTCTTCCAATAACTTTTTGATTTCCAGGAATTCCTCTGGAAGGGAAATTTTGATCCATTCATTATCAACTTTCTGAACGTAATCCTTTACATCACTATCCTTATCTGTCCTAATTTCTATTTGATCAATAAATAAATTTTCTTTAATTTCCTTTATTTTCTCTTGAGTGGAACCCGGGCTTGCTGTAAGGCCTAAAATTTGATGGCCTTTAGACTTTTCCATGTACTTTTGTGCGATAAATACGTAAGCATAATCACCGACCGCTCGATGACATTCATCAAATATGATTAATGATACCTCCTCAAGGGAATATAACCCTGATATGATATCATTCTGTAAAACTTGTGGTGTCATAAAGGCGACTCTTAATTGGTTCCATATATTTTTCCTTTTTTGTGGGATAATAGTTCCAGTAAGGGACTGTAATGACTCTGGGGGAAGAAGTGTAAGATCCAAGAAGGATCTATGATGCTGTTCTACTAAAGGTTTTGTAGGCGCTAAAAAAATAACTTTTGATTTTGGGAATTCTTCCAATCTATATACCGCAAGCATTAAGGCTATAATTGTCTTTCCTAATCCAGTAGGTATTACAACCAAGCAATTATGATTTAGGCAATTTATGAATATTTTTTCCTGGTATTCTCTCCGTGAAACGTAATCTTTCTTTAAAAGAGGATGGGAAATATAATCGTTATTTGTTGAGAATGTTATCACCAGCTTAAAATCTCTCGCTTGCTAATGGTAAGAATTAACAAGAAATATATAAACCATAAGACTTTACAAGATCAATAAAAAGTACTTATGTTCTTAAATCGAATTACTAATATTTTAATAAACAATTTGTAATTACTAAGCAAGAAAAGATTTATTTCATATAGCTCATTATTCTTAAATACAACCATGCGCGAGTGGTTTAGTGGCTATAACGACACGCTCACACCGTGTAAATGTACATTAATTTAAAATGTATATCTCGACGGTCGGGGGTTCAATATCCCGAAAAATTATTTCGGTTTGAATAATTCCCTCCTCGCGCACTCCTTATTTATACTTTCATTATCGAAAAAGTTATATGATATCTTACATTTTACAAATCTAATTACTTATTTTTTGGTTATTATAACCATGTCTAGTTTCTTAGAATCTCGGGAATTACGCAAACTTTATAAACAAGTTAGAGAATATGTCAAAATTGGGCCGATCTTTTTAACACGGTACGAAAAAGCACGGATTGTTGGGGCAAGGTCTTTACAATTAAGTTACGGAGCTCCTATGCTAATCGAGAAACCTAAAGAAACGATAGACCCTATTAAGATTGCTCGGCAAGAGTTGAAAGCAGGGATTCTGCCTTTAACTATCAGAAGAGAAAATCCGAATGGAGAATACCAAGATATTCCCATCAGCAAGCTGATCCTAAAAAAAGATTAATTACACTATTGAATTCGATATTTTCCTCTTTCTGTTAAGAAGAATACTCTTTTATCTCCAACATCATCAAACTCGATATACCCTTTTGTGATAAGTCCTTCAATAATTTCTTCTAATTCTGCCTTTTTAAAACCAGGAATTCCTAAAGGGATCCGTGACTGATTAGCAATAATCGCAATTCGCTCTAAGAATAATCGTTTACCCATAAAAGTTTCTAAAAGAGTGATTTCATCATTAGTAAGTCTTTCAAATTGGTCATGTTCTATATAACTATCTTTCAGTGCTTGTGCCAAGTCTCTTGTCTCTGGACTAATTTCTTGCTTTTTTACCTCTACGTGCTTTAACTTTACTAGATCTTTAGCGACTAGCTTCTTCTTTTGATCTGAAGTATCATTTTCTTCTTTATCATCCATAATATTACCAAAGGAATTTAATTATAAAAATTTATATTTAAGTAATGATCAAGACTTTAGAATTAAATAAAGGAGAAAAAATAGTAATTAGGCATCTGAGCAAATCAGATGTTGAGGGAATTTGGAAAAATTTCAATGAGGTAGTAGAAGAGGGTATCTATTTACCTGTTTTTTTTCCTGTTAGATCTCGGTTAGAAAAAGATTCTTGGTATCAAAAGATCAAAAATGAAAAAGAAATCTGTATAATAGCTGAGGCTCGAAAATTAAAATCTCCTTTTAACATCATAGGTCAATGTGAAATATCTCATTCTGATTGGGATGCTGGTTTACATGTAGGGATACTAGGGATAATTGTCAATAAAAATTACCGAGACATGGGAATTGGTACTAATCTAATTGATGCCGCAATTCGAGAATCAAAAAAATTGAATAATAAAGAAAAAATTGTATTAAGTTGTTTTTCTACAAATGAAAGAGCATTTCATCTCTACAAGAAAATGGGATTTAGAGAAGTTGGCGTAAGAAAAAAACAATTTTATATGGATGCTATATATTATGATGAAATACTCATGGAACTATGGATTGATGATTATTTAAATCAAAACAAATAACTACTAATTTTTAGGGAAATCTAATTCTTTTCTGATACTCTGCAAAACTTTTCTGGTTCAGTGGATTTTCATTAAGGAATAAAAAGTTCAAATTTTTCAAATGCTCTACCAATTCTTTTCTAAATTCTTCTATTTCATTTCTCCCGATATGGAGCATGATTAAATTATTAAGACCTTCTAAACTTTCAATAGTTTTAATTTGGTTGTTATCTAAGTATAGCTCTTGAAGTTCTCCTAAATTTTCCAAACCTTCCAACTTGCTAATCTTATTATTTGATAACTCCAACTTTTTTAGACCTATCAAATTTTCTAACGATGAAATTCTTTTGATTATATTATTTGAAAGATATAATCCTTTCAATTTAGATTGTGTTGATAAACATTCAATGGTTACTATATTATTATCATTTAAGTACAGCCACATTAAATTTCTTAGACAAGAAAGACCTTGTATCTTTTCGATCTTGTTAGAAGAAAGGTTTAATCGTTGTAGATTCTCTAATTTCTCCATATTTTCTATTTCTGAGATATAATTATGACTTAAATCCAGAGTCTCCAAATTTAGTAATAAGTTTAAATTTTCTATTGATTTGATTAAATTATCACTAAGTGACAGTTTTTTCAAATTCAATAAAGGATCTAAGTTTTCTATCTTTCCAATTTTATTATTCGATAAATTCAATTCTTCTAATTTACTTAAATATTCCAGATTTTCAATTCTCTCCAATTTATTATTTGATAAAATTAAGGTTTTTAAATGGATCAAATGCTGGAGGTGAGTTATTTTTGTTAGGTTATTTCTCTGTATTGAGAGGTGTTGCAAATCACTAAGTAAATTAAACCCATAGATATCGGATACCTCTCCCAAATTAGATCCCTCACAACTTAACGCAATAATTTTTCCCTTCTTAAGCGTGACAAGATACCCGCATTTATTCTCATAGAAATCTGCTAAAATTAAGTTGATAAAAATCTTAATATAATTCTCAGGAATAGCTCTACTATAATCAAACCCATATTGCAGAAAATTTGTCTCGTTTTTATATTTTGTCTTTAGAAACTCCTTTAGATATTCAACAACGATTTTTACTGCTTTCATATTCTCCATTGAGTTTAAAACCTTTATTGAAAAGATTTTCTGATCAACATTGTCCACTTTCTTCAAGGTGTATTCTAAAAGACGAATTATTTTCTTATGTGTAAAATATTTTTCCTTTAGAATCATCCCTGCGAATTTTCTAATATAAGGATCTTCATCAGAAAGGAATAACTGTTCAAAAAATGAAAAATTTTTGCCTTCGTCGATACAACCAAAAGTTTGTAGTGCCCTTTTTCTTATATTGGGGTCATTTGAACTATTAATGAGCTCTCTTAATAAAGTCAGTGCTTCTTTTTTCCCAATTTCAGATAGATTCTCTTTAATATAATCAGGATTTAATTCCATTTCAACACATATAGATAATGTTTGCCTCAATATTTTTATATTGTTTAATAATTTTTTTACCAATCAGCCTTCATTAAAATCAGACTCTTCTTCTTAGAATATAAATAGTTCAGTCTGGATTTACTACTACCTATATTTAAGTTTTTATTGGAATTATCTAAAAAATATCAATTAATGGACTCCCACTCTTTAATCAGTTATCATTGAGATCTATTTATTAAATACCTAAATAATAAAATTCGAAAACGAAAATGTCAAATATGGGTCTTAGAAAAGAATTCCATGATTTTGGGAAATTTATTCAAGTTGCTGCAATTTTAACGATTGTAAGCATTACTGCGGGAATGGCTGGTTTTATAGCAACGATTTTTGTTTTCATTGCAATGGGAAGTCTTAAAAGGGTGAATTATACCTTAAATAACTCATCGTTACATGAATTTCGCTCAAAATACATTAGGGGTTTTATTTCACGAATATGTGGTACGGTTGTCTTGATTATTGGAGGAGTTAACCTCGCTTTATTTTTCTTTTTCCCAACCTCTTTCCCTATGTATATCTCGCTCTCTATACCTATCGTTCTTATGATCTCGGGTATAGTCTTTATATATATAGGCGTGGCAGCTGAAATGAAAGCGTGGAAAAATCTGAAAATATTTTTTGAGAATAATTTTAAGATGTTTCCAGAAGATATATCTAACGAGGCAATAATGGGTTGCGATAAATTAAGAAAAGGTACACTCTTAAGTTCATTATGGTTTTTAATCGTTCCGGCAATCATCGGCTTTATCTTTCAAGTGAAAGGATATTTTATGCTTGGATCATTAAAAAAATTGTCCACTATTGATACCCCAGAATCTTCAGAACTACAAACAGTCTTACCTAAACCTCAACCGGTAAATAACCTTGAACGAAAAATAAATTTTTGCCCAAATTGTGGATCCAAATTATCTGGAATAGGAAATTTTTGTGCGTATTGTGGTTCAGAAATTAACTAATTTTTTTTTTTATTTTTTTATAAATATCTGTAATATTATTTTTGCTACATCATCAATTTTTTTCATTCAATTTTCATTGAAATCAATCTTTGAATTTTTCTAAAGTGAATAATTTTAAATCTTGAAAAACGCTAAATTCATCATTAGAAAAGAAGTTTTAGTTGAGATTAATGGATGATGAAATTAAGATAAGGGGATTTTGCAATCCTCAGTTTGAAGAGGTAAAAAAGACTTTTGTGTCCCATTTCAAAAAAGGTTGGGAGGATGGTGCATCATTTGCAGTTACCATGAATGGGAAATTTGTTGTAGATTTGTGGGCAGGATATACTGATGAAGCTCACACAATACCCTGGGAAAAAGATACAATTGTATGTGTCTACTCAACAACAAAAGTAATGGCTGTGATTTGTGGATTGATCTTGTCAGACAGGGGTTTATTGGATTTTGAAGCACCTGTTTCCAAATACTGGCCAGAATTTGCCCAAAATGGAAAGGAAAAAATGCCAGTAAAATATATATTTGCTCATATGTCAGGTCTTGCAGGTATTGAGGAGGTAATTTCTGCTGAAGATTATTATGATTGGGGAAAAATAACAAAATTACTGGCAGAACAAAAACCATGGTGGGAACCAGGAACAAAAGCAGGTTATCATGCAATTACTCATGGTTATCTAATCGGAGAATTAATCAGAAGGATTACTGGTAAGTCACTTGGAACTTTTTTTCGAGAAGAAATTACAAAACCTCTGAAAACAGATTTCCATATTGGGTTGTTAAAAAAAGATAATAATCGGGTAGCCGATTTAGTCACAGATCCTCAGCAACCAGCAGGATTTTTCCTTAGAATGTTTCAAAGTATAGCAGATCTTGCTAATAAATCTACTATGGTTAAGGAAGAAATTGGAGATTGGGAAAAAAATTTCCAAATTATTGCTGGAGGAGAAGATGTTTGCTGCTTAAAAACACATAATGGTGAGTTGTCTTTTGAGGAAGGAAAAGTAGAAAATCCAGATGGCATATTTAGGACACCAAAGAACCGTTCTAATATGATATTCTTGTTATTTCCACATATCAAAGAAACTCCTGAATTTGTGGCTCAGAATTTGCAAATTGAGTGTAAAACAGAATATCTTGATAAATTAAAACGAATTTTTAAATATATTATAACAGATGGGATGAAAAAAGGGAGTATTGGTATGAAAATGTACTTAAATGCAATGTCTCTTAGAAAACGAACATCAGATTGGGCATGGAAGTCAGCAGAGATACCAGCGATTAATGGACATGGTAACGCTCGTTCTACAGCAAAAATAGGTTCCATAATCGCGTGTCAAGGGGAAGTGGACGGAATTAGGTTTTTATCAAAACATACATGTACAAATATACTCCTGGAAGAGCAATTTAAAGGGATTGATGTCGTAAACGGGGGATTGGAACGTTATGGGATGGGCTTAGGATTAAAAAGCGAGAGAAGACAATTTCCGAATGACTTAGTATGTAATTGGGGAGGAACGGGGGGGAGTAGAGTAATTATGGACCAAAAAAACAAAGTCTCATTTGCATATGTTATGAATCGATTGAGGTTTCAAACACCTGAAGAGACTAAAAAAAATATTATGATTTCAGATACACGCGCCAATAATCTTGCCTTAGCTGTTTATAAGTCACTTGGTCAACTCTAATTTCTATGTTTATTTACAGTTTTATTCAACTTAAGAAGGTTGAGGAACAACAAGTGGAGAACAACTAATAATAACAAAGAAAAATTGTAACTTATAATAAAAAATTAAATTATTTTGACAATTTTTTATTATACAAAAAATGAGTTGGTTATTATGTCAAAAATAGATTTAGATTCATTAGGAGACACAAGAGAAGGAACATTTGAGTATGATTGGAAAGCAGCTGCATTATATAATCTCGGAATTGGTGCACAAGCAGAAGATTTATCCTTTGTTTATGAGAGGGTACAAGGAGGTATGAAAGTGTTTCCGAGTTTTGCAACGATTGTAACAGGTAGTGGAATGATTTTCCCCAAAGGAACTGATTTTGTCCGATTATTACATGGTGAACAATTTATCCGTCTTTATACACCTTTTAAACCAAGTGGAACGATAAATACAAAAGGGCTCATAGAACATATATACGATAAAGTAAAAGCTGCTGTTATACACATAAAAATATCCGGACACACACCAGAAGGCGAGCATGTATTTGATGCAAGAAATGTTTATTTCGTCGGAGGTTCAGGTGGTTGGGGTGGGGACCCTGGACCAAAAACTGTGCCTATAAATCCTCCCGAAGGTGTTGAGCCAGATTTTAGCAGTTCCTATCAGACTAGTACAAATCAAGCAGCATTTTATAGATTAAATGGAGATCTCAATCCATTACATATCGATCCGAATTTTGCCAGAATGGCAGGTCAGCCAAAACCAATCCTTCATGGATTATGTACGTATGGGATTGCTACACGCGCTATTGTAAATGAATTATGTGATGGGGATGTTTCTCGCTTTAAAGAATTCAGTGCAAGATTTAGTAACGTGGTGTTTCCTGGAGAAACTGTTGTAACTGAAGGTTGGAAAGATAACGGACGTTATATAATTCAGGTTCGAAAGGATAAAACTGTAGTTCTAAGCAACTCTTATGCTATTATAGAGTAAATTTTATTATTCAAAATCTTTTTTTTTACTATTCATAAAAGTTTTTATCAGCTTTTCCATAGAATTTCTATTGAATTAAGACCTTGAATTTGCCTTTCTAATTTTTTGATATACATAATCAATATTCATGGAAAAAATCATAAATAATCAAATATTTTGAACATTATAAAATGTGAACAGACAATCAATTGTTAGATTGTCAAAGAATTGATGGAAAAAATGAGCACGTCAGTTTTTGAGATTGTCGATTTATTTTATAAGCCAAAATCAGTTGCAGTAATTGGCGCTTCGAAGGTTCCTATGAAAGGTGGGAATCGTATAGTTAAAAATCTATATAGAAATGGCTACAAAGGTCCGATCTATCCTGTTAATCCCAATTATACTGAGGAAGATGAATTATGTGGTTTTAGATTTCATAAATCTGTTTTAGATATTGGAGGGGAAGTAGATCTTGCCATTTTTTATGTAAACAATCGTATTGTAACTAATGTTATAAAAGAATGTGTCAAGAAGGGAGTAAAAGCAGCCATCATCCAAAGTGCTGGTTTTGAGGAAGTAGGTGTAGAAGGATTAAAATTAAGGGATGAAATTGCTGCTATTACAGATAACTTCTCCAAGTTACGTATTATTGGTCCTAACTGTATGGGAATCAGTCGGTTCGATGGGGATTATGAAGATAAAGGGGGAGGTTTCTTCACAGGTCAATTTACTCTTTCAAATTATAAAAGAGGTAATGCTGCAATCATCACTCAAAGTGGTTTTTTAAATGGTGGAATAGCACCATTAATTTTCCGTCAGTATCCGAATCTTGGATTTAGATATATTGTTTCAATTGGAAACAAGATGGACTTGGGAGAAAATGAATTTTTAGAATATATATTACAAGATGATACTGTGAATGTTATTGCTTTATATTTGGAGTCATTTAAGGACCCTAGAAAATTCATCTCTTTATGTAGAAAAGCAAAACAATTACCTAAAAAGACCATTATTGTGGTAAAAGGTGGAAAAACGAGCCAAGGGATGAAAGCAGCTTCTAGTCACACAGGTGCTTTAGTTGAAGATGAAAAATTAATTGATGCCATTATTAAACAAGCAGGAGTTATTCAAGCAACCAACTTTTTTGAAATGTTCCAATTTCTAAGAACATTTTCAATGATGTACAAATCTGGTAAGAAATTTCCTGAAAAAGGCCATATTGCTCTTGTTGTTGGAAGTGGAGGTATGGGAACCGTAATGGGAGATGTTGCTATGAAATATGGTTTAAAGTTTCCTGAATTTAGTGAACATAGTTATAACATTCTTAAAAGTGTGTTCCCTGATTGGATGCCTCCAAACCGATTTGCTCTCGTTGATTCTTGGCCTACCATGGAAAAAGCAATGATGGATGCTGCTAAAAAGACCAAAAACACTTTAATGAATGAAAAAGATATGAATCCATTTCGTATGATGGGTTCTTTTGGAAATGTTATGGATGTGATTCAAAAAGCCATTTTAGAAGAACCTAACATAGAAGGATTATTTACATCAATACCAGATGGTCCAGGAGGTCGTGGAGGAACAGCTGATTTTATGGCACCGATGCTGGAACAAATAGCAAAATACCCGAAACCTGTTTTCCTTTATACAGTGATGGAAAGTGAGGGATCTTTAGCAATGCTACGGATGTGTGGTAAGTATAATATTCCTTATTTTACCAGAACTGAAGATGCTGTCAAGAATTTTGCAATGTTGGTACAGGAAACAAAGAATAAAGAAAAATTCTCAAAAATGTTTTAACCACAAAGTTTGAAGAAATTGTATCCTTCATTGCAATTAAACTCTGAATTTTTCAAAATATGCTTCCTTGTAAGTACAATGAATATGGAATCCTAACTTCTCATATAACCTAAGGGCAATAAGGTTTTCATCTTTCACATTTAATCCAACCTGATCAATTAAACCGTTAAACGATTTCAACAATCGTACAATACATTTCTTTGCCAACCCTCTTCCGCGAAAATTAGGATGGGTAGTAATATTTCCTAGAGCAGCTATATTATATAATGGAGAGAAAACATGGACTCCGGCAACAGACACTATTTCCTTTTCAGCTCTTATCCCGAAGTATTTCCTTGTTTTTAACATATAAGGTATAAAATAACTTTCTGGATAGGCAGTTTGATATAGTGAAAGTAGATCTGATGTATCCTCCTCGTTAAGAAGGAATGTTTCATTTATATCAATAGTGGGGAGTTTAGCAAAATCCCCTTGAAATTTCATCTTCAAGTAAGTTCCCAAAAAAGTCATTTGATATTCTGATTCGAAAAATTTATGAAAATCATTTTGATAATGACAATAGAAGCGATTAGGAAGCTTATCAAGGATTTCTTTGATTAAATCGGGCATTCTTTCAGTGGATCCGAATATTAAGAGTGTTGGAACCTTAAGACCAGTATATAGCAAAATTACCTCTATTAAGTGACCACCCTCTTTTAATCCAAACCATTTACAATCTGAAAAATAAAAATCATCTAAATCCCCGATATGATATGCATAAAGGAAAATATCTTGCCTGAATCGGTTATAAAGAAGTACTTTATCTCTAATTTGACTTATCATTTTTTATTCTGATATTTATAAAGAAAAGTTGCTTAATGTATGTTTAGCGACCTATTCTATATATAAAAACTCCTATAAAATTGTAATATTTAAATTAAAAGTAAATAATAATTTCTTGGGTTTACAATCCAATTAAATTAAAATAATAGAGAGAGGATAGAGTTATGCCAAATATTTTAATAAAAACTTGGTTTCCGCCTCATAAAGCAGAAGAAGTTGCTGAAGTTTATATGGAAGAGTTGAAAAAATATCGTCCCGATAGATCTTTGGGAAAATCTCTCACCACTATTATAAAACCAAATGCAAATGGTATAGTATCCCTTGAAATATTTGAAGTGAAAGAAGGAAAACTTGAAGAAGCCTTAAACCACTATCATAGTGTTCAAATTATGTACCACAACATCGAAGGATTTAAGTATGAAATAGAGGTTTGGCGCACTTCTGTCGAAGCAATGGCCCTGCTGGGAATGAAACCTCCTGAATAGAAAAAGTAAAGAGTTTTTCCCATTCACAAAATAAATTTTAATCTTCTTTTTTTCTTATTATGTTAAAGAACTGTTTTCTGATAGAACTAGGATAGAAACTGGACTACAAATATTTTAATTAGAAAACATTAGATTTTACATCATAATAGAGGACTATGATAATCATATGCCTTATTAATTACTAAACCAATATTTAAAATTAGAATTTCCAAAAATTTGAACAAAGAATTGATAATCAAATGAAGAAAATAGTTATAATCGGTGGAGGAATAGCAGGCTTATCTGCCGGTTGTTATGCTAGAATGAATGGTTATGATGCTCATATATTCGAGATGCATAATCTTCCTGGAGGTCTTTGCACTTCCTGGAAGAGAAAAGGATATACTTTTGATAATTCTATTCACTGGTTGGAAGGTACTTCTCCCAATTCACCTTTTCATAAAGTCTTTGAGGATTTGGGGGCCTTACAGGGTAAGAAAATTTATTATAAGGAGATGTCAATAAAATTATTCCTAAAAAACCAAATCATCAATCTTTATAATGATCCAGATAAATTAGCAAAACATCTTAAAGCGATTGCTCCAGAAGATAGTAACATGATAGACGAGTTAGCAGATTCTCTAAGAAAGTTTTCTCTCCTAAGTAGCATGCCCTTAACAAAACCTAAAGAAATGTTTACCATACTTGATACCATTAAAATGATAATTAGCTTTTTCCCTTTTATGAAGGTTTTTAAAAAATACATGAAAATTACGGTAGATGAATATGCAAATATGTTTAAGAATCCCATTTTACAGCAAGTTATACGATCTACAAAGTCTATTGCTACATATAATGAAGCCTTTATTATACCTTTTTTATTGTCATCCAAAGATTCTGGTTTTCCTCAAGGTGGTTCTCTGAATTTAGCCAAGAGTATAGAACAGCGATATATTAGCTTGGGTGGTCAAATACATTATGGTGCAAAAATAAGAAAGATACTGGTAAAAGATAATAAGGCGGTGGGCGTACAATTAGAGGATGATACAGAGGTAAAAGCTGATATTGTTATTTCTGCTGCAGATGGTTATAGCACTATATTCAAGATGTTAGAGGGCAAATTTGTAAATAAAAAAATCAAACATATCTATGAAAATGTGCCTGTAGTCCCATCCAATTTGCAGGTATCTATTGGTGTAGATATGGACTTATCAAGTAATACTAGTCTCAACTCCGTTTATTATGTATATGAACTAGACAACCCGATTAAAATTGCAGGAGAAGAAAAGAAATATATCAGCATTAAAAACTATGCTTTTGATCCAACATTTGCTCCTAAGGGTAAAACTACTCTTATAGTTGCTTTCATTAGTGAATCTGCATACTCGTATTGGGAAAAAATCTATCAGGATAAAGAAAAATATGCACAGGAGAAAAAAAATGTAGAAACAGTTATTATCTCCAGCTTAGAAAAAATAATACCAGGTATCAAGGATAAAATCGAAGCGATCGATGTGGCCACACCTATGACCATTATTCGCTATACAAATAACTGGAAAGGCTCTATCATGGGCTTTGCAAGACCTTTTGTTCTGAGGATACCCAGAACCTTACCTAAGTTGAACAACTTTTTTATGGTTGGACAGTGGGTAGGCGATGCAGGTATACCAGGTGCAGCTCTAGGTGGTAGAGATTGCTTGGAGATTATTTGCAAAGAAGACAAAAAAAGGTTTATAACTACTAAATCGTGATCTTTTAACTGAGAAGTGAAATAAAATTCAATTTTGTAAAGTTAGTAAAAGCTCGTTTTCCTGTCTTATTTTGTAATTCAGATAAGATTTTATTCAATACTTTAAAAAATTGATATTTTTGAAGATCAGGATCAAGGTTCATTTTAATGATATAGGCGGGTTTATTCGTTTGGGGTATTTTTACTCGCATATAACCTCCAGGAGTGTATAATTTATCAGTTGTTATCTCTAAATCCGTGGTTATCCCAAATTCTGCTAAAATATCAAAATATGTTTTCCATTGATCTTCATTACTGGGAAGAGATATGGGTTTTCGATTCTCATATAATATAATGCTATCGATACTTAACTCATTTCCCTCGATTGTTCCATATAATCCGAATATCCATATAAACCTCCACAGAAAATCCTTTCTTATCATATAATTTTCTAAACCGGCAACTGTATCAATCCCTTTAATTCTTAAATTAGAATTCGCAATTTCAAGAAATTTCTCATAAATTTTATTATAATCTTTATTCTTAAATTCACCCTTTAATGGAATAAGGTCAATCTTTTTAACGATAGGCTTAGGATTCTTTATTTGATCCTTGGGTAAAGTAGTTCGGATTTTCTTAAGATTTGTCATAGAATCAAACATCTTAAGGTATCGATCATAAGTTTTGTCATCAATAGTGCGCTTCAATTTTTCAGATATTTTTTC
>JBHLNR010000105.1:0-13302 GCA_048941385.1 Promethearchaeota archaeon | reverse complement strand
TTTGTTTTTGAGGATCTAATTCCGATTTCAAATCATTACTCCGCACTTTCTGATAAAAAACAATTGATTTCTTATTAGTAATACTAAAATTTCGCAGCAAAGTGTTAAACATTTCGGTAAATATTTCGGGATCGAAAAATGTATCACCGGGAATAACCAAATAAACTCTATTTCTTTTGAGAATCGTTTTTTCATTTACAATTGATAGAAAGGAAAATAATGGTCCTTTCTTATAATTTTCACCTGAATCAATAATCATTATTTTTTCATAAAGAGAGAAATTTTTTTTTTTAATAGAGTTGACATACTTTTTTACTTCATTTCCTAGGTGTCCTGTTATAACAATTATGGAATTAATTGCATAAATCTTTAGATTAGAAATTATGTGCATTAGAAGTGGTATATTATTTATTTCAATCAAGGGTTTTGGAACGTTTTGAATAAATTCTCTAATCCTTTTTCCTTCACCAGCACATAATATAATGACAGATATTTTTTCATTAAGTTTATTCTTTAGTAGTGACAATTTTCTTTCCATCCATATCCAATACTATAGTGTGTTCTTCTTGAGCCACAGGTTCTTTACTTTTTTCTATTAAAATAGGATATTTATCTAATATCTTTTTTCCAATGAATGTTTCTATGGTTCTTTGGATTTTATTTTTAGGAATTAAATCATTGTTCAAAATCCATCGAGGAGAAAAAGGTAAGTGCCTAAAACTCTTTTCAATTTTACTCATATATCCTTGTTCTTCATAAGGCATGTTTTTCTTCACTCTCTTTACAAAGCGATAGATATATGAATAATTCCCATTTTCTACTTTTCCTACTCCTGAAGTCGCAAAGGGTTCACAAGCATATGCATCTCCTGACATCAATACTTGATCATGTAATTTTTCTTTATAATTTGGTATAAATGGCCCTGCATGTAAATTGTATTGCTTAAGCTCATGACCACCCAAATTAGTTATTGGTCTTAACCCTCTATTTATAATTTTTTGAGCAATTACTTCACCTAACTCATAAAGTTTTATTCCTGGATTAAATATTTCAATAGCAGCATCTATTGCTTCTTTAGCAGCATCCACATAATTTTGTAATTTTGGATCTTCATCAATATTAACAGTGAAAGCAGAATCTGCGATATAGCCATTGAAATGAGCCCCGATATCAATTTTTAATAATCCTCTTTCAGGAATGATCAATTCCGCATCAATGGGAGGACTATAATGAGCGGCAATTTCATCCAAGGATAAATTAATTGGAAAAGATAATTCACATCCGTTTTTAATAATTTCTGCTTCACACCGTTCAGCAACCTCCAGAAATGATATTCCTGGAGCAACAATACGTCTAGCTAATTTCTTGGCAGCAATAACTCCTTTTCCTGCCTCGATATAATCTTGAATATTTATTTCATTCATAATTCCATTTTAAGAAATAAATTTTACTATGGAGTCAATCTATCTGGTGTTCTCGGATACATTACAGCTTCTCGTATATCATCTAATCCACTTAGTATAGTAAGCCATCGATCTATTCCTAATCCAAATCCCGCATGAGGAGGCATTCCATAATCAAATGCTTTAAGGTGAGATTCAAAAGAATTAGAATTTAAACCTTTGGATTCCAATGCTTTTTCTAATTGGATTTTATTATGAACTCTAGTTCCACCAGAGGTTAGTTCTAACATACCTTTTTGTAAATCAAAAGACTCGCTATATTTAGGATTTTTTGAAGGCATTATGTAAAAGGGTTTAATTGCCATTGGCCAATGTGTAATATAATAATATCCCGGTAATTCTTCTCCTAATTTTCTATAGGCTTCGGTTGAAGGATCTTCTCCAAACTCAAGATCAAATTTAAATTTAGAATTAATCATATCAATGATTTCGTCATATTTATATCTTGGAAATGGCAATTCAGGTAATTCTGTTCTTTTCTCCATCTTTAGGAACTTTAACTCTTCCATTTTGTTATTTCTTAAATCTTTAATAACATTATGTACCATTTCTTCTAATAATTCCATAACATCATCCATTGTTACAAATGCCATCTCAACATCTAAAGTGAAGATTTCACATATGTGTCTTTTAGTTCGACTTTTTTCTGCTCTAAAACAATCACTTAATTCAAAAACCCTTTCATAAATGCCACTAAGTTGCTCTTTATATAATTGCGCAGATTGGGTTAAAAACGCTTCTCTTTCAAAATACATAATAGGAAACAACTCTGTGCCACCTTCTGTCGCTGAACCTATTATTTTGGGAGTACTAACTTCTGAAAAAGCCCTTTCAAATAAAAATCTCCTAATTGATCTAAGCATTTCACCTCTAATTTCAAAAACCGCTTGATTTCTAAGAGATCTTAAATCTAATGCTCTGTGATTTAGCCTAAGGTCTAATTCTGACATTGTTTCACCTGTCATATCTATTGGGAGTTTTTCAGGTGTTTTATTTAGTATTTTTATTTCAGATGGAATAATTTCAATACCCCCAGGAGCAGAATCAAATTTTTTAACTACACCTTTTACCATCAAACAATATTGATATCCCAACTTAGCTTTTTCAAACAGTTCATCTGAAACTACTCCTTTCTTCAAAGTTATTTGTCGTTCTCCATATTTATCTTGTAGTGATATGAATTTCATTCCTCCTAGATCGCGAAAATTACGAACCCATCCACCTAAAATGATTTCATTGTCAGCTAATTCCGGGGTTACATCTTTAGTGTAATGAGTTTTTCTCCAATTGTCAAGTTTATCTAATGACATCTTCTTTAAAGTTATAATAGGTTACTCAAATATATTTATTAAATTATAGAAAAAATAAAATTTTTACTTTCCTATCTATTAATAATGGTAAAATTGGAATGGGAAGGGAAGCAAAATTGCAATTTAGAATTACATAATATTAAACCTTTTCATCTCCTTGATTTTTACCCCTTTTTCCGTGATAACCATGAGTTGAACACTTCTTGGCAAAATCTACTTCTTTGGGGTGAAAATGAAGCAATACTTAATATTTTATTGCCTGATTTCGAAAATAGAATATCTCTTATTTATATTGATCCCCCTTTTGCTACTGGGGGAGATTATAGTCTTAAAATCCAAATTGGTGAACGTGATAATTATATTGAGAAAATTGCTTATAAAGATAAATGGGAAAAAGGATTAGATTCTTACTTAACTTTTTTATATAACAGACTTATTAAAATGAGACGATTGTTAGCTCCAAATGGTTCAATTTATGTTCATTTAGACTGGCATATATCTCATTATATAAAATTAATGATGGACGAAATATTTGGAATTAACAATTTTAGAAACGAGATAATCTGGGCATATCCAGCTGCTTCTGTGAAAACAAGACGATTCTATATTAGATCTTATGATACTATCCTTTTTTACTCAAAATCAGAAGATTACGTCTTTAATAATGATCCAAACATTTATATGGAGTACTCAAATCGAGTCAAAGATGCGTTAAAGAAAGATGAAAAGGGTATTTTCTATTATCGAGGAGGGAGTCATAATGGGAAAAAATTATCAAGAAAAGTTTATGTAGATCAAGAAGGAATTTTCCCCAGAGATGTTTGGAATGATATACCGTATATAAGAGCAAATACTCCAGAATATCAAGGTTTTTCAACTCAAAAACCAGAACGCCTACTCAGGAGAATAATATTAGCATCCACCAGTGAAAATGATATAGTGGCAGATTTTTTTTGCGGTTCAGGTACTACGTTAGCTGTAGCAGAAAAATTAGGAAGATTTTGGATAGGGTGCGACATAAATAAACATGCAATACATATATCAAGAAAAAGAATTCTTAATATATCAAATAGTAATAATATTCTAAATTGGAAGGAAAAACATAATAAAGATCCTCATTCGTTTAAAATTCTTTCTTTATTGGAGGAAGACAAAACCAATATAGTTTCAAAAGAATTTTTAGAAAAAGATTACCAAATTAAAGCTGTTTATCCAATATTAGAATCTCCAGAATTGCAGATTGAAATTCACCAAAACAAAAATGATGTAATAATTGAACTTTCAGACTATTATCTTCCTTATATGAATCTAATCTCCAAAAAAATAAGAAGTAAAGTTGGATCTTTCTCGGATTTAATTGATTTTTGGGCTATTGATTATGATTTTAAAAACCAGGGTTTTAATAACGATTGGTATTCATTTCGTTCTGGAAAAAGCAGGAATTTGAAATTAAAGTCAAACTTATTTACCTACGAACAAAATGGAACATATAATCTGACAGTTAGGATTATCGATATTTTTGGTGTTATGACTCAAAAATCATATCAAATAACTATATAATTTCATTTAATCAGTTCTCTTAATACCATTGTAGCAAAACTTCCCTTTTGAAGGGAAAATTCAATTTTAACCTTACTTTTACCAGGATTAAGCTCGTCTTCAGCAATTTCTACCATTTTCAATCCACTAGGTTTAATCGTCATTGCTCTAATTGCTCCCTTAAATTCACTACTATCAATATACTCACTGTAAAAGATATGTTTGTCTATTTTTTCAATTTTACATATATATTCAAAAATAGTTTTCATTAGAGGAAATTCGTCTAATTTTGTTGTGCTTCCTATGATAGGTAACACTATTAAAGCCCGATTTATTTTTAGAGCTCTTTTTAAAAATTGGTCATATTTTCCACCATAAATATATTTAACTTGGGTTATATTTCCATTGGTATCATCTAAAATCGAAATCACATCTCCTCTAACTGGTTTAAATAAGGGAATATTTTTCTTCACTCTTGTAGATATCATCCTATTGAATAAATAGGATTGAAATGAACTAATTAATAATCTAATCAAATCTTTTGGTAAAGTGTTTGTAGCTCCTTGATAATCTTTAGGATGCTCTAATAGATATTTAATCATTTCTCTTTCATACTTTAGAATTTTGGGAAAATTATCGTAAGCTCTCTGTAAATTACCATTTTTATTGAATTCACTTCTCACCCTCTTTGATTCATCAGATTCAGTAGAATAGGTCGTTGATACATATTCTTTGAATGCATTTTCATAATCACCCTCTAAAAGCAATCGTCCAACAATATGAGAATTTGGTCTATAATTCCCAAATCTTTGTAGGCCAAAATAATTAGGAAAGCCAAATGTCTCCAAAAAATTTAGTCTTTTTTCGATATCTTGCTTTAGATTTTTAACATGGTCAAGGTTTCTAACTGTTATTGTAAAATGATTTCCCCGGTGACTTCCTAGTTTAACTGGTTTTTTTGAAGGATATATGTTTCTGATGAAAATATCTCTAATTTTCAGGTTCTTTAATTCTTTAGCGAAATCACCTTTAATTGACATTTTTTGGACTGAGATGGATTGCTTATCTTTCAAGCCCGAGTAATGAATAAGATTAGGGGGTATTTTCAGTGCTTTACTAACTTTTCTTACTGCTTCAAAAGTATCCCGATTCACCTTAATTAAATTAAAGGTCGTATATTTATCTTTTAAGTCTCTTGAGAAATTGGGACTTGTGAGATCTTCATTTATGCTAAGAATTTTCCCATTTCTGTCTATTTCCTTTACAATAAAATCTTTGAAAAGAGTTTTATATTCTCCATTAATTCCTTTAATCTTGGATGTTCCATAAATCTCAATTCCAACAAAGATTTCTACTTCTTTTTCATTATTATTAACGAAGGAATAAGTAATATTATCCTTCTCTTGATTCAACAATTTTCTTAGCCTATGTTTTTATAATAATTTGAGATCTCCTGTAATTTTGTCAATTTCCTTAGATATATAGGGACCGATTCCAACTGCAGTTGTTGTACCAGGAGGAAGTTGAGTGAGGCCTGCATCCTTTACAATAAAATAAGGAACGTTATTGGATTTTAACTTCTTTACCATTTCTTCCAGTTGTTCTATACTACTTATTTTAAGAACAACTTTTTTTTGCCCGGAATTCTTCCAACTCTTCCAGTTACCTTTATTCTGAGTACGAACTATATCTGAAGCTGAAACGCTTGCATGGCATGATTGAGCACACTTTTTACCTGTACTCATTTTTAAATCTGTTCTAATTAAAATTACTTGTTTATATTCTTCCACAGTATTTCTATTAATTATTAGGAATAGAGTCAATTAAATATTATTGATTATTGAAACTCCACACGAATTATGTTTCCAGTCAATTCATAGATCAATTGTTCAAGTTCTTCTTTAGTAAATAAAAATTTTTCCCTATCCTCCTCCCATAGAACAGCACGAAATTGGATATCTCCAGTTGCTAAAAATATCTCATTTAACGAAACTAACTTATAGGGGTTGATTAATGCTTCTATTACAGGTCTAGGTTTATTAGTTTTCTCAACTAATATTATCTCGTCTACTTCATAAGTATCTTTTATCCAGTCTAATAACTCTGACGTAATTTTTAATTTATCTTTCCTTCCAACTATAATAATAATAAGATCTTCGTAATCGATTGCTTTATAAAAAGATATATCTTTTAAAAATCCGAAATTTTCATTACTCTCTTCTAATTCTAAAAGATCCTTTGCTAAATCAATCTCGAATTCTGTTATTTCACCCGCATCAAGTCTAGCCTGACAATTAGTACATAAGAAACCAGAATTTATACAAGTTTTGTCAGCAGGAAGTTCTTTCATAATATCTAAACTCGAGTGAAAATATGGATTAATAAATTATTCCCTAATATAGTTTAATGGAGTTATTATGATTGAGATCTATTTAAAATGTTTAAATAATTTTATGATAAAGATTCTTAAATTTTTCATTTAAAAAAGATCAAGTTCTTTTATTCCGAACAAATTATAAATCAAGCAGTAAAATAATTTAACCTTATACCTTATAGGCAAGACATTTGTTAATTTCTTCTTCAATCATAGATACTTCTCTTACAGAATCTCTAAATTCAGCTTTAGATACTTTTTCCCTATTTAATATCATCTTGGCTATTCTTTTATACTTTTCAATAATAGCAGGTTCAATAAAATTTTCAAGTTTTAAACAAAGGGAATATAAATATGAATAAGTCTCAGCGTATTTTGAAAATTCTAAGGATTCTTTTACCATATCTAAATAATATTGCAATCTAAGTCTTCGATCTTTAATCTCGTCTCGAAGTGATTTTGCTTCTGTTTGGTACTCAATAAACTTCTCATCATCACGAAGTTTTTCAGATATCTCAATTAATTTTTGGGAGATCTCATATTTTCTGAGGAAATTATCCTCATTTAAATATTGATTCGTAAGTACCTCCATTTCTTTCAATAAATTTTCTCTTAGTTGATCAGAAAGCGCTCCTTTTTGCTCCCAAATTGATTTTAAAATTGAACTCTGATTGACAGTTAAAGATGATTCTGAAATTAATTTCTTATTAGAGAGGATTAACTTTATGATTTTAAGATCAAAGATCTCAAGTTTTTCTGGTTCGTGATCCCAGTTAATGAATAAATCTTCATGAGTCGTAATGATTTTTGTAATCTTAGGGATCATTTTTTGTGCTTCTTTCATATCCTGGCTATCAATAATAATTACTAAATCAGAAGAAATTTCAGAAATTCTTGAAATTAGAACAAGATATTCTCCTAACTCAATAGTATTTAATAAATCGCTGCTACTCGCAGTTAATTCAGACACAAAAGTTTGTAGCGCAGAGAAAAAAGAACTGAACATTTCCATTTTCTCATCGCTTTGGAAATTCTTATTATATAACAGTTTCTTTGAATTGCTCTGAAAAATATAGAGTGATTGAATCATGTTAAAAAAGATATGTGTTCATTGCTAAAATTTGCATTTATTATAGTAATTTAACTGCATTATCTAATTTGAAAAATTTATAGTTATCTTTTTCATCAATAGATATTCTAATCATTAAATTATAAGGTTAAGAAGAAGATATTCTAAATTATAATTCGATTACATCACAGGGTATATTTCTTAGGAGTCTTTCTGCTGTTGCTGGATCAGTCTTAAATGTATAAAGAATTTTTTTTGTTCTTAGTTTCAGTTTAACCATTTCTTTCAATCGTTTGACTCTGCAGTGAACAGCAAACTCAGATACTTCTATAAACTTTTCTTCATCAAAAATTTCTTTGGGCATATTAACTCAACTAACTTTATGTAATGTAATCCTTGAATAGATCTATTTACTATAGAATTTTAATTTTATCATATTTTACAATAATTTAATCAAAAATTTTATTTTGGATAATGTGTTTTTGAAATTATTCTTATATTTTCTAATTGTAAGTTATACCTTAAGAACCTTAAAGTATAGAAAAACTGAAAAAAATGCCGATTGATGATCCTGCGAAACGGAGAATTGCTCGATATCACCTATTGGAAAAAAGTGTTTGCCGAAAGTGTGGTGCTCTAAATCCCGTTAGAGCAAAGAAATGTAGAAGATGCCATAGCAAGGATTTAAGACCAAAAAGAAGGGAACTTACTAAGTAATCCTGTTTTAAATCTAAATATTCCTAATTTTTGCTTTAAAAAGCATGTTTTCCAACTGCTTTAATTAGTCTTTTGATTTGATCCTCATTTTTAGCAAAAACCCCAACATTACCTATCTGAATGTTTTTCAAACCAACTTCTTTAACGATTTTATAAGTTGTTAATATTTCATCTAAGTTAGGGGGACGAAATGTCTTTAATTTATATTGTGGAAAAAATGCTAATATATGAAATGGTATGTGCTCATCAATCTCAAAGATTAATTGGGCTATTTTCTCGAATTGATCTACTTCTATTAAATCTGGAATGTAAACTGTGAGAATTTCTAAAATGAAATTTCTTTTAATAATCTCTTTTACTGATTTAAGAACTGTTTTATTGGAAGTTCCACATAATCTCTTGTATTTTTCCTCATCATATGCTTTAATATCAAGCCAATATGAATCTAATTCTGCTTTTTGTAATAGGTTTAAATTTTTTGGAGTAAGTCCATAACCATTTGACTCCAAAAGCACCCAAAGATTTTTACATCTGAGCTTGATTTTCTTTGTAACCTCAGCATAAAAATCAGCTTTACATGCAATATCACCCCCAGTAAAAGCAATGATATTTCTAGCGGGACCAAATCCTTGGGGACTTAATACAATTTGATCTCTTGATATTTTATTTGGGCATAATGGGCTTCGCTTGTTGAATAAAATACATGAACCGCAATGTTTACATGAATCATTTGCATAATACATTAAAGCACGATCTCGAGGTTCAAAAAGCGTAACATCTTGCTCATATTTTCTACATATATCAGCGATTCTATCTGTGGAATACCATTCTCCATTAAAAAATTTGGAGAATTCCCATGAATGGCATTTAAGGCAATTGTGATTACACCCTGATTGATAAATTGAAAAATAATCTTCCGGACGAGAAAGATGAAGCGACTTTATAACTCTATGATACTGTTCATCCTCAAACCTTAATGTAGCTTGACAAGCTGGAAGTTTTGAACTGTCCTTTTGAGTTACCTCACAAGCACCTTTGTTAAATCCTTGTTTAACCATATTACATAAAAATTTCGTTTCTTCCATGCCAATACTATTTAGATTTCTTGTAATTATAAACTTTATAATTTTTTCAGATACTAGGTTAAAGATCTCTGGTTGAAAAATATTTTTTAAAGATGGTTTTAGGGAATGTATATCAAAATACGTTTTTGTTTTCCATTAATAAAAGAAAGGATTTTAATGAAATTAATCTTCTAATTCTTCAAATAAATCATTTAAAAATAGGTGTGCATTATTTCAGTTCAATTTATCCATGGGTTGAAATTATCTGAATTGTTCTACAAAGAGATTATAAAAAACCTTTTAGAAAAAGAGTATCCTAGTTTAGAGTACGCAGCTGCATTGATCGGAAGGGGGTCTGAAGTCCTTGGCTTTGATGATGAGATATCAACTGATCATCATTGGGGACCTAGATTACAACTATTTTTAAAAGAAAGTAACTATGAAAAATATAAAAAATCTATAAAGGAATTCTTTAGCAGCAACTTACCTTTAACATTTCATGGTTATTCAACAAATTGGAGTGAACCAGATCCGAATGATAGCAATAATCAGTTTCTTAAACCAAAAAAAAATGGTCCTATTAATCATCGAATTGAAATACATACCGTTCAGCGTTATTTGAAACAATATCTTGCAATGGGATCATTGAATGCTAAAGAAATAGATTGGTTCACTATTCCTGAACAGAAATTATTAGAATTTACTTCAGGAACGGTTTTTTTTGATAACCTTGGTGAATTAACTCACGCAAGAGAAATTTTGCACTACTACCCAGATTCTATTTGGAAGTTAAGAATAATTGCACAATGGAGTCGTATTGGTCAAGAAATAGCGTTTGTGGGAAGAACTGGTGGAATAGGTGACGATTTAGGATCTCGAATAGAAGCATCTCGCCTTGTAAGATATATCATGCAAATGGCTTTTATGTTAGAAAAAGAATATATCACTTATGAAAAATGGTTCGGGGTTGCTTTTAGTCGATTACCAATTGCCAGAAAATTAAAACCTATTTTATTAGATGTTTTAAAAGAAAATCAGTGGGATCAACGTGAGAAATTACTTGTAGATGCTTATCTGCTACTTGCTCGAAAACACATACAATTAGGACTAATTCCTAATATTGAAATTAAAGCAATTAGATACTATAACCGACCTCAATTAATAGTTCCTATTCAAAAGATTACTCGTGAATTAGTAAAGGGAATAGATGCAAGATACAAAGATATCAGATACCAAATGTTTGGAACAATAAATCAATTCGTTGATTCAAGTAATCTATTAGATCCTGAATTAAGTAAAAAATACAAGACTTTCTTTGATTAATTGCTATTTTTCCTCAAATGATCACTTAAAACTTTTTAATTTATATAAAGTATAACAATTTTAGACATTAATATTAAAACCTTTCTTTCTTTCCTATAATTCGTAAAGTTTTACTTAATTTAGCATTCATTAATTATTCTATAATACAATTTTTCAATCTTTTTATAAAGCCAATCATCTCGAATTGTTCCGGCTTTCTTACCTTTTTTTTGAGTAATATTAGTTTCAAATTTGGCATCGATTTCGATGCCAATATATTTAATTCTGGTGATGGATCTTAAACATATCAAATCTCTAATGTAATCAATAACTTCTTTTTTATCTAAAAAATCAAGTAACATCTTTGCTTCCTTCTCATCCATAAAATCCACACCTTGAGTAATTAAGTTTGGATAGGCTATAATCAAGATACTCCACGACAAAATAAAAACACCAAAGATGATTATATTTTGCCAAGGATTTATAATTAAAAGGCTGCTTAAGAATGGAATAGTAGATAGACCTATAATGAGAATCACAACCATAATAATCATGAAGAAGTGAACCTTTGGCCAGTATTTTAAAAATCTGAAATTAATTTCAATTTTCATATAAGAAGATTCTCATTAATCTATTTTGATATTAATATATCCTCATAAATTTTTTTTCAGCTTTAATATTAAATTTTTTCTAATTTCATCTTAATTCGTAAACTTTTTTAATTTTATGACTTAGAGATCTATATATAGATATTTTTATTCCAAAAAAATAATTCAATATTAAACTAACAAAAAGTGAAAAAAAATGGCACAATTAGGCGGAACACCCGTATTAATTATGAAAGAAGGCACTGAACGACAACGGGGCAGAGATGCTATGTCAAATAATATTGCTGCCGCAATTGTCATCGCTGAAGCTGTGAGGACATCACTTGGCCCTAGAGGAATGGATAAAATGCTTGTTGACCAATTCGGGGACGTGGTAATTACAAATGATGGTGCTACAATCTTAAAGGAAATTGATGTACAACATCCAGCCGCAAAAATGATGGTAGAAGTCGCAAAAACTCAAGACTCTGAAGTAGGCGATGGAACTACTACATCTGTAATTCTTGCTGGAGAACTTTTAAAACGAGCTAAAAAACTTTTAGAACAAAAAATTCATCCAACTGTTATTACCGAAGGCTTTCGAAAAGCTGCTGATAAAGCAGTAGAAATTCTCGACGGAATCTCAGTTAAAAGCGGAATTGATGATGAAAAAGGTTTATTGAACGCTGGAATGACATGTATGTCAAGTAAGATCGTATCTGAATCAAAAGAAAAATTAGCTAAAATATGTATGGATGCAATTAAGGCTATAGCTGAAAAAGATGACAATGGAAAATGGGTTGCGGATATTGAAAAAGTTCAAATTCAAAAAAAAGAAGGAGAATCAATTGATGACACCAGCTTAATCAAAGGCATTATCTTAGATAAAGAAATTGTAAGCCCTGGAATGCCTAAAAGCATAAAAGACGCTAAAATCTTACTCTTGCAAAGCGCAATTGAAATTGAAAAGACAGAATTTGATTCCAAACTTCAAATTACCAGCCCTGAACAGATCCAAGAATTCCTTGACGAAGAAGAAAAAATGATTAGAACAATGGTTGATAAAATTCAAAACTCTGGAGCTAATGTCGTTATCTGTCAAAAGGGTATTGATGACCTCGCCCAACATTTCTTAACTAAAGCTGATATAATGGCTGTGCGTCGAGTTAAGAAATCTGATATCGAAAAACTCTCTAAAGCTACTGGTGGCATGATCTTCACCAATCTTGACGACATCACTACTGATAAACTTGGTTATGCGGGATTAGTCGAAGAACGCAAAATTATGAACGATAGCTGGATTTTCATTGAAGAATGTAAAGATCCAAAATCAGTCGTAATCTTAATTCGTGGCGGTACTGAACTTATCGTTGACGAAGTTGACCGAGCTATTCATGACGCTCTCTGCGTCGTTAGAGACGTCGTAGAAGATCAAAAACTCGTTGGTGGCGGTGGTGCCCCTGAAATCGAAACCGCTATTCAATTACGTAAATTTGCATCCTCTCTTGGCGGTCGCGAGCAACTCGCTGTCGAAATTTTTGCCGATTCGCTTGATATCATTCCAAAGACTCTCGCTGAAAATGCTGGTCTTGACCAGATTGACACTCTCATGAAATTGAGAGCTTCACATCAAAAAGGTAACAAATTTGCTGGCCATGACTTAGATACTGGCAATGTTATCGATGATATGAGCTCTGTTGGTGTCGTCGAACCAACTGTCGTAAAAGTTCAAGCCATAAAAAGCTCCACCGAAGCTACCTCTATGATACTTAGGATCGATGATGTTATAGCATCTGCTAAATCAGCTATGCCCCCTGGTATGCCCCCTGGAGCTCCTCCTGGAATGGGGGGACTGGGAGGTATGGGTGGAATGGGTG